>VAXF01000036.1 GCA_005888395.1 Actinomycetota bacterium
TAGCGACCCGACACGCGCAAGAAGCCGCCGCGCGGGGCATCGACCAGCCAGCGGTCGTGATCGAGCCCGGCGCCGGCCGCCACGACCGTGCCGGGACCGCCGTGGACCGGCCGCCGCAGGCGCATGACCGCCGCCGTTCGCGTCGGGTCCCACCCGGTGTCGGCGACGCTCGCCCACATCTGGCGCTCGGTCGCACCGGCCGCCGTCGCGACGACGATCGCCGGCCCGGCCGACGCGCGGGCGTAGACGAAGGCGGGGCCGCTCGCGAGCACCGGGTAATCGGGCGGCGTCGGCAGCCGCCGCGAGCTGATCACCGTTCGCACGTCGAGGGCGTCGAGCAGACGCGACCCCAGCCGTTCCGGTCCCGCCACGGGCGGGGCCGCGTTGGTGTCGAGAGCAAGGCGCCCGTAGTCATCGATGAGCCGGAGATAGCGGTCGTATGCGCGCGGGAAGTAGGTGTCCAGTCCTTGCGCCTCGTCGACGGCATAGGCCAGCGGGATGTCCGGCTCGAAGACGACGTCGTGCACCCGGTCACCGGCGCGCACGATCCGGCCACCGCGTTCGGCCGCGATCCTCGCCACCGCGACCGGCGGGTAGGCGGATCGCTCGACCACGCTCGGGTACCAGCGGGGGGTGTTGAGCGCGATCTCGCCCAGCGCGCACAGCACGACGACGCCCGCGGCGGCTCGCGGTCGCACACGCGCCAGGTGCGCGGCGGTCGCCACGGCGACGACGAACCCGGCGGCGACGAGGGCCCGCCGGCCGAGATAGGCGTGCGGTGCCCCTCTCACGAGGAGCTCACGCGCGTACCAGCCCGCGACCACTGCGAGGGCGGCCGCGGCCCCGACCGTCAGCGCCCGCCGGGCGCGACGCTCACCGTCGAGGATCGCCTCGAGCCCGATGGCGGCGAGGGGCAGGGCGAACACGGGTAGCACCGCCAGCCAGCGCGCGCTGCCACGGAATCGGTCGTAGCCCGGCACCACGTGGTACAGCAGCCAGTGCGGCGGACCGCTGAAGGCGAGACCCACGGCGGCCCCAACGCCGGCGAGCAGGAGCCAGCGGGCGCGACGCCGCGTCGCGCCGAGCGCGGCCGCGCCCAGCAGCACAGCGGTGACACCGACGAACGGCGAGTCCATGCTGAACTCCTCGGTGGACGCGTAGATGAAATGGTCGACGGGGTTCCCGGTCGCGTCGGGCACCAGCGCCCGCACCGCCTGGCGCAGCGGCAGGTGCGTGCGCGTCGTGGACGTGATCGGCTCCCGTTCCCGCAGGATGTTCGGTTGAAGCCCCACGGTCGGCAGCACGACGGGCGCGGCGAGCAGGAACCCGAGCGCGACGCCGGCCGACAGCCCCAGAGCGGCCGCGCCCACGCGACGCCGTTCGACGCGCGCGTCCCTCACGATGAGCGCGACCGCATACCCCGCAGTCGCGAGCGTCCCGAAGTAGAGGTACTGCGGGTTGCCCCCGAGCCACCAGAGCCCGAGCACGGCGCCGAGGCCCGCTGCCCGGCGCGCCGTCGGCCGCGTGATCACGAGGTGAGTCGCCACCAGCGCCCACGGCAGCCCGACCATGGCGACCAGGTGAAGGAGGTGCAACGACCAGTGCACCCAGAACGCGGCTGCGAGCGCGAGCAGCCCCGCGGTCCACGCCGGCAGCCGGCGGACGCCCAGCACCCGCGCGAACACGTAGATGCCGAGCGCACCCAGGAAGAGGTGGAAGAGGACAAAGGCGTTGTAGGCGTCGAAGGGCGACAGCCACCGCACGAGCCACGTCGGCGGGTAGTAGGCGGACACGTAGCCGTTGGGGGTGACGCGCACGCCACCCAACAGCAACGGGTTCCACTGCGGGATGCCGCCGTGCCGGAGGGCGTTGCCGAGGAAGCGGAACCAGGGAAAGAACTGAGACGATGCGTCGGACACCACCGGGTTGTGGGCGTGGAAGCCGCCGGCGAGGGCACGGAAGGGCGGCCCCTGGGTCAGGACGTCGGCGGGCACGAGCGTGCGGCCGGGCCGGACCGACCGCGCCAGCGACACGCCGGCGACCACGAGATAGGCGCTCGCGCCTGCGGCGTCGAGGGCCAGGCCCCGCCATCCGCTCCGGCGCACGCTGCGGCACCGTAGTGGTACGCCGCCTGCGCTCCGGGTGATCGTAGAGTCACGATGATGCGACAGGTGGCCCTCCCGAGCCCGATGGAGGGTGACACCGGGTCCGCATCGGTCCACGCCCTCGCCCGACTGGTCGGCCGCCCTCGCCGCACGCAGGCGACAGCGCTCCAGACCGCGATCGTCGTCCTTCTCGCCGGTCTCGCCGCCTACGCCACGTTGCTCCGACTCCAGACGGCACGGCTCTGGTTCTGGATCGACGAGGGACTCTCGGTCGGGATCTCGTCCCACCACCTCGGCCGCATCCCCGGTCTCCTCCACCAGGACGGCTCCCCACCCCTCTACTACCTCGTGCTCCACGTGTGGATGCGCCTGTTCGGCCGGTCGGAGGCGGGCACACACGCGCTGTCGCTGGTGCTCGCGTTCGCCAGCATCCCCGTCGCCCTCTGGCTGGCGCGCTCCCTGTTCGGCCCCCGCGCCGGGTGGGTGGCGGGGCTGCTCGCCGCCACCAACCCGTTCCTCACGTACTACGGCGGCGAGACGCGCATGTACACGCTGATGTCGCTTGTCGCCCTCGTGGCAACGGGCGCGTTCGTGCACGCATTTGCGTTCGGCCGCCGCCGGTGGGTCCCCGTGTTCACCGTGGCGCTGATCGCCCTGCTCTACACCCACAACTGGGGCCTCTTCTTCGCGCTCGGCTGCGTCGCCGCCCTCGTGCCATGCGTGCTGGCGACGGCCGACCGGCGCACGATCGTGGTCGACGCCGCGATTGCGTTCGGCGTTGCCGCTGTCGCCTACATCCCCTGGCTGCCGACACTCCTCTATCAGTCGCACCACACCGGCGCGCCGTGGTCGACGGTGCCGAGCCTGCGCGAGGCGATCTCGGAGGTGAGCAGCATCCTCGGCGACGAGCGCGTGCTCGTCGCCCTGCTGCTCACCGCGGGCGCCAGCCTCGGCGCGTCGATGATCGAGCCGCGATCGCGCGACGGCGCCGCCCTGCTGTCGATCGGCCTCATCTTCGTGGTGCCGCTGGCGGCGGCGTGGCTGACGTCCCAGGTCCAGCCGGCGTGGGCGACCCGGTACTTCGCCATGATCCTCGCCCCCGTGCTGCTGCTCGCAGCCGTCGGCCTGGCCCGGGCGGGCGCGCTCGGCGTCGCCGCCCTGGTGCTCGTCACCCTGTTCTGGGTCCACCCCCTGGGGCACATCACCGGCGACCGGCCCGCCGACCGGAGGGACGAAAAGAGCAACGTGAAGGCGGCCATGGCCGGCATGGCGCCCCGGCTCGGCGCCGGCGACCTCGTCGTGTCGACCCAACCCGAACAGGTGCCGGTGCTCCGCTACTACCTCGGCGGGGGCCTGCAGTTCGCCACCGAGACCGGTGCGGTCCCCGACCCGCGCCTCGTCGACTGGCGCGACGCCCTCCGCCGCCTTCGCGCCACGTCGCCCGAGGCCAACCTCTACCCGATGGTGGCGACCATGCGGCCCGGCCAGCATCTGTTGCTCGTCGCACCCGTGTTGGCGCCCACTTCGAAGGACCCCACCTGGATCCACCTCATCCACCAGCGCTCGCAGGAATGGGAGAAGGCGCTCGGGCGTGACCCGCGGCTCAGGTTCGTCACCGGCTACGGCAGCCCGACGGGCATCGTGCCCGGCACCCCGGTCTACGCGTTGCTCTTCGAACGCCTGCGCACATGACTGAGGTTGTCGTCATCGGGGCCGGCCCCGCCGGCCTCACCGCCGCCTACGAGCTCGGCAAGCGCGGCGAGACGTGCACGGTGCTGGAGGCCGACGCCGTGGTCGGCGGCATCAGCCGCACGGTGGAGCGTGACGGCTGGCGCTTCGACATCGGCGGCCACCGCTTCTTCACCAAGGTCCAGTCGGTGGAGGACCTCTGGCACGAGATCCTGCCCGGCGACGACCTCCTGCTCCGCCCGCGGATGAGCCGCATCTATTACCGCGGCCGCTTCTTCGACTACCCGTTGCGGGCCCTCAACGCGCTGCGCGGGCTCGGTCTGCGGGAAGCCGTGCTGTGCATGATCTCGTACCTCCGAGTGCGCATCCGTCCGCCGAAGGACCAGACGACCTTCGAGGGGTGGACGGCGGCCCGGTTCGGTTACCGGCTGTACCGCATCTTCTTCAAGACCTACACGGAGAAGGTCTGGGGCGTGCCGGCCACGGAGATCCAGGCCGATTGGGCCGCGCAGCGCATCAAGAACCTCTCGTTGCTGCGGGCCGTCACCCGGTCGCTCCTGCCGAAGCGGAACCAGAAGGACGTCACCAGCCTCATCGAGGAGTTCGAATACCCGAGGTACGGGCCCGGGATGATGTGGGAGCACGCATGCGAGCTCGTCGAGGCGCAAGGCAGCAAGGTGCTGCTCAGGTCCCCCGTGGTCGCCGTGCACCACGAGGGCGGACTGGCGGTGGCGGTGACGGCGCGCACCGACGGCGGCGCCGCCACCCGCTTTGGCGCCAGCCACGTCGTGTCGTCGATGCCGCTGTCCGCACTGGTCGAGGCGATGGATCCTTCGCCGCCGGCCGAGGTCGTCGCCGCCGCGCGCGGCCTGCACTACCGCGAGCACATCACGGTCGCGCTCGTCGTGCCCGCCCACGCCGGTTTCCCCGACAACTGGATCTACGTGCACGCGCCCGACGTCCAGCTCGGCCGGATCCAGAACTTCGGCTCGTGGTCGCCCTGGCTCGTGAAGGACGGCCGCACGTGCCTCGGCCTCGAGTACTTCGCCTTCGAAGGCGACGGCCTCTGGACGATGTCGGACGCGGATCTCGTCGACCTCGGCACGAGGGAGCTCGAGCGTCTGGGCCTTGTCGAGGCGGCGGCGGTCGAGACCGGCTACGTCGTACGGATGCCGAAGGCGTATCCGATGTATGACGCCACCTACCGCGACAACGTCGCCGTCATGCGTCACTGGCTGGACACCAACGTCGCCAACGTCTTCCCTGTCGGCCGCAACGGGATGCACAAGTACAACAACCAGGACCACTCCATGTACACGGCGATGCTCTCGGTCGAGAACATCTTCGGCGCCGACCACGACATCTGGGCCGTCAACGTCGAGGCCGAGTACCACGAGGAGAAGGTGACGTCGGCGACGACGTGAATAAACGAGCCTTCTGGCTCGGCCTCGGCGGCATCGCCCTCGCTGCGCTGGCCGTGCGAGTGGCGTACGTGCTGGTGGTCGCCCGCCACCTGCCGCTCATCGGCGATGCGCAGACCTATCACCTGCTGGCACGGAACCTGGCCCACGGCCGCGGCTACGTCCGGCCCCACGAGCTGGCCGCGACGGGGCGGGCGCTGCCGTCGGCCGAGTTCCCGCCGCTCTTCCCCTTCCTGCTCGCCGCCGTCGTGAAGCTCGGTGGCGCGACCGTGACGAGCCAGAAGCTGGCGATGGCCGGGCTCGGTACCGGGACGGTGGTCGTGCTCGGGCTGCTCGGTCGCGCCGTTGTGAGTCCCACGGTCGGCCTGGTCGCCGCCGCGCTGGCCGCCGTCCATCCCATGTTGTTCGGCATCGACGGCGCGCTGATGTCGGAGACGCCGTACGTGCTCCTGATCGCCGTGACGCTCCTCGCCGCCTTCTGGGTCGCGCGCGCACCGGAGTCGCGCAACCGCTGGATCGCCCTCGGTGCAGTCATCGGTCTCGCCGCACTCACCCGCGGCGAAGCACTCGCGCTCGTCGCGCTGGTCGTCGTGCCGTTGGCGGCGGCGCGGCGAATGTTCGTCGCCGGGACTATCGCCGTCGTCACGACGCTGCTCGTGCTCACGCCGTGGACCGCGCGCAACTACATCCGCTTCCACGCGCTCGTTCCCGTGTCCGACAACACGACCGGGGTGCTCGTCGGCGCCAACTGCCCGCCGACGTACCAGGGACGCTTCGAGGGGCTGTGGCTGTTCTCGTGCTATGGGCGGGTCGACGTCCGGGGTCTCGACGAGCCCGACGCCTTCCGCCGCTACGGACGTGCCGGGCTGTCGCACGCGCGCCACCACGCGGGTCATGTCCCGCGGGTCATGGCCATCCGGTGGCTGCGCACATTCGGACTGTTCCGGCCCGGGCAGCAGGTGAGCTGGGAGACGCTCGAGGGCCGCGACCACCGTTGGCAGACGGTCGGGACGCGATTCGAGTGGGCCCTCTATCCGCTTGCGATCTCGGGGGCGATCGCGCTGCGGTGGCGGCGCGTACTGATGTGGCCGCTGCTCTCGACCGTCGGGCTGGCCTCGCTCACGACGATCGCGACCTACGGCAACCAGCGCTTCCGCGCCGCAGCCGAGCCCGCCCTGGTCGTGCTCGCGGCCGCGACCCTCGTCGAGGTCACCCGTAGGATCGTGCGTCGTGGCGTCGAGGCGCACCCCGAGCTTCCCGTGTCTTGACGGCCTGCGCGTGCTCGGCGCGCTCGCCATCGTCGTGACCCACGTCTCGTTCACGGCAGGGGCCAACTTCAGCTCGCGCGGCGGCGCCTACCTCGCCCGCACCGACGCCGGCGTGACGGTCTTCTTCCTGTTGTCGGGCTTTCTCCTCTACCGGCCGTTCGTCGCGGCCCGCTTCGCCGGGAAGGCGTTCCCCCGGGTGCGCACCTACCTCTGGCGAAGGGCGGTGCGCATCCTCCCGGCGTACTGGGTCGCGCTCACGGTGATCGCCATCGCCGGCGGCACGCACATCCACGGCCCGCGCGACGTCGTCCTCTACTACGGCCTTCTCCAGATCTACAGCCACGAGCGCGTGCTAGGCGGCCTCGTGCAGGCGTGGAGCCTCTGCACGCAGGCGAGCTTCTACCTGTTCCTGCCGCTGTACGCATGGCTCCTCCGGCAAGCGGTCGGCTCCGTGCGCGTGTCCCGTCGGGTCGTCGGCACCGAGCTCGCGGGTGTGGTGAGCCTGTACGGGATCGGCCTGTCGTTCCGCGCCCTCGTCCTCCTCCAGCACCCGCGCTCCGCCGGCGAGGCGCTCACATGGCTTCCGGCCAACCTCGACTGGTTCGCCCTCGGGATGGGCCTCGCCGTGCTGAGCGCGCGCCCGGCGCGCGCTGACGCGATGCACGCCGCCCGCGTGCCGGCGGCGGGCTGGGTCGCGCTCGCCGGCGCCACCTACTGGGTCGTGGCCACCCGGTTGGGCCTCCCGCGCGGCATCGAGTCGCTCAGCACGCCGCAGGCGATCGGCCGCCAGGTGCTCTACGGCCTCACCGCGTGCTTCCTCGTGGTGCCCGCGGTGTTCGGCTCACCGGACGTGGGCCTCGTCCGGCGGCTGCTCGGCAGCCGGCTCGCGCACGCCGGGGCCGCCGTCACCTACGGCGTCTACCTCTGGCACGACTTCTGGATGCAGAAGGTCGTGGGGTGGACACACATGCGGCTGTTCCGAGGCGACTTCGGCCCGCTTCTCGCGGCCACGCTCGCCCTCGCGCTGGCGACCGCGATCGTCAGCCGGGTGGTGGTGGAGCGGCCCGCCCTCGCGCTGAGGGAAGGCGGCGTCCGGCTGCCGTGGCGCCGCCTGCTACCGGCCTGAGCGGGGCGCGGCATACCGGCGCTCTGCTCCCGGCCCGCCTCCACGGGCGGGGCCTGCTCCCGGCCCGCCTCCACGGGCGGGGCCTACTCGCGGTCACCGCCGCCGCCTTCGCCGGACGGGTCGCCTACGTCCTGACCCTCGCCCACCACGACCCGACCGGCGGGGACGCGCTCTACTACCACCTCCAGGCCAACCTGCTCGCCCGCGGGCACGGGTTCATCCACCCCTACGTCTGGGAGCTGCACCACCGCGCCGTGGCCAGCGCGGTCCACCCGCCCCTCTTCCCGCTGGTCCTCGCGGTGGCCTCCGTGTTCGGCGGCACGAGCTTCCTCGCCCACAAGCTGCTCGCGTGTGCCATCGGCGCCGCCACGGTGGCCGTCGCCGGCCTGCTCGGTCGCGAGGTTGCCGGGCCCCGCGCCGGCGTGGTGGCCGCGGTGCTGGCCGCCGTCTACCCCAACCTCTGGGCGGTCGACGGCATCCTCATGCCCGAGACGCTCTACGCGCTCGTGATCGGACTGGTACTGCTGGCCGCCTACCGCTTCGGCCGCCGCCCCACGCTCGCGACGGCCGGTGCCGTCGGCGCCGCCGTCGGGCTCGCCGTCCTCACCCGCGGCGAGGCGATCTTCCTGGTCGTTCTGCTGGCGCTCCCGCTCGCCGCGTTGCGCGGATGGCGGTGGCTGCCGGCGATGGTCGCCGCCACCGCACTCGTCCTCACGCCGTGGACGGTGCGCAACCTCGTCCGCTTCGACAAGCCCGTGCTGGTGTCGAACAACTCGGGCGAGGTGCTCGCCGTCGCCAACTGCCCGGGCGCGTACCACGGCCCGCTCCTCGGCTTCTGGGACCTGCGTTGCCTGGCCACGGCGCACCCTCGTGGCGACGAGTCGGACCGCGCCGCCTTCTGGCGCGGGCGCGGGCTCACGTACGCGCGCCACCACGCGGGCCGGCTGCCGGTGGTGATCGGTGCCCGGCTGGGCCGCATGTGGGAGCTGTACCGGCCGCTCCAGAACACCCATCTCGATTCGATCGAAGGTCGACGCCTCGACGTGGCGCGCGCCGGCCTCGCGTCCTTCTATCTCCTCGCCGCCTTCGCCGTCGGAGGTGTGGTGGTGCTGCGCCGGCGACGCGTGCTGCTCGTGCCGCTGCTGTCGATGCCGGCCCTCGCCGCCGCGACGGCCGTGTATGCGTACGGCGCCACCCGCTTCCGCATGCCGGCCGAGGTGACGATCGTCGTGCTCGCCGCTGCGGCCGTCGACGCCGTCATCGAGCGAGCCCGATAGCGTCGCCCCCGTGCTGGCCGAGACCGCGCCCGACCTCTCCCCTCCCTCGCTCGCCGAGATCGCCGCCGACGTGGGGCTGCGGCGCGTGCACATGCTCGCCTGGCGCGACCTCGACGACCCCGAGGCCGGCGGCTCCGAGCTCCACGCCGCCCACATCGCCCGCTTGTGGGCCGAGGCCGGCATCGAGGTGACGATGCGGACGTCGTCGGCCGACGGCCACCCCACCACGGCCACCCGTGACGGCTACCGCGTCGTGCGCAAGGCCGGCCGGTACCTCGTGTTCCCGCGCTCGGCCGCCAGCGGCTTCCTCGGTCGCGACGGCGCGCGCGATGCAGTCGTCGAGATCTGGAACGGCATGCCGTTCTTCTCGCCGCTGTGGGCGCGGGCGCCCCGGGTCGTGTTCGTCCACCACGTGCACGCCGAGATGTGGCGCATGGTGCTCACGCCGCGCCTCGCCCGGCTCGGCGAGCTGGTGGAGTACAAGGTGGCGCCGCCCCTGTACCGGCGCAGCCGCATCGTCACGCTCTCGAGCTCGTCCAAGCAGGAGCTGGTCGACCTGCTCGGCTTCCGGCCCGACAACGTCGACGTCGTGCCACCGGGGGTCGACGCCCACTTCGCGCCGGGCGGGGAGCGGTCGTCACGGCCACTCGTGGTCGCCGTGGGCCGGCTCGTGCCCGTGAAGCGGTTCGAGTTGATCGTCGACGCCCTCGTCACGCTCAAGGCTCGACATCCCTCGCTCGAGGCGGTGATCGTCGGCGAGGGCTACGAACGGCCGGCGCTGGAGGCGCGGGTCTCCGCCGCCCGGGCCGGCGACTGGCTGCACCTGCCCGGCCACCTCGACGACGACGCGCTCCTCGAGCTCTACCGGCGGGCGTGGGTGCTGGCCTCGTCCTCGCTCCGTGAGGGGTGGGGCATGACGATCACGGAGGCGGGCGCGTGCGCCACGCCGGCCGTCGTGACCCGGATCGCCGGCCACCTCGACGCGGTCGTCGACGGGGTGAGCGGTTTCCTCGCCGGCACGACCGAGGCACTCACGGCGCGACTCGACGCGGTGCTCTCCGACGGCGCACTGCGCCGCCGGCTGGGCCGCGGCGCCTTCGAGCACGCCGGCCGGTTCACATGGGAGGCGACGGCCCGGGGGACGTTGTCGGCCCTCGCCGCCGAGGTCCGACGAGCTCGGCGAGGACGTCGGCCGCGAGGAGCGTGACCGCGACCCACCCGAGCACGTGGGCGCGGTGGAAGAACGTGGGCCACTCGAACTCGGGCGGGTAGCGGTACCGGTACTGCTCGACCGCGGTGTACGCGCCGGCGAGGGCGACGGCGGCCACCGATGCGGCGACGAGCAACGGGCGCGCCCGGCGCGTCACCATCACGAGCGCGGTCAGCGCCCCGACGAGGAACCCCGTCGGAACGCCCCCGATCGCGGTCGCCACCCCGCCGGCCACCAAAGGCGCCGCGATTCGCGCCGGTAGGCCCGCGCCGCGCGCGGTGTTCTCGCCGGTGCTCTCGCCGGTGTCGTCGCCGCTCTGACGCCACGACGCGGCGCCATCGCGCCGGCTGCTGCTGCCGAGTAGGGCGAGGACGAGGCAGAGCATCAGCCCGGCCGTCGACAGCGCGAGA
>VAXF01000273.1 GCA_005888395.1 Actinomycetota bacterium
TGTCGAGCAGGCGGGCGAGCACCTGGCCGAGCCGGGAAGGGTCGGTGAGGCAGAGCGGCAAGCCTTCCTCGACCTCGACGCGCACCAGCGACCTCGGGTGCGGGCTCGCCGCGGCGGCGCGCCGCAGGATCGAGTCGACCTGGGTCGCGCTCAGCTCCACCGCCAGCTCGCGCCGCTCGATGGTGGCGACGTCGAGGAGGTCGGAGATCAGCAGCTCGAGGCGGTGGGCCGCCCGCTCGATGCGCTGCCCGATCTCGGCGACGGCGTCAGCGGAGAAGTCGCCGGCGCGCGCCGTGAGGGTCTGTGCGAACCCGGAGACGGTGGTCAGGGGTGTGCGCAGCTCGTGGGAGACCACCGCGATGAAGTTGCGCTTCATCTGCTCCGCCTCCTCCAGCCGGAGGCGCGCCTCGCGCTCCTGGTCGAAGAGCAACGCGTTCTGTACGGCGGCCGACACGATCGGCAGCACCGTGAAGATGCGTCGCTGCACCTCGACCGGGAACGCGTCGACCCGCAGGGAGTCGATCTGGACGATGCCGATCGGCTCGCCGTGGACGATCAGAGGTGCGGCGAAGTAGCTGCGGACGCCGGCGGTCGACGCCTTCGCCCGTCCTTCGGCGTCGGCCCGCGGGTCGACGGTGGCATCGGGGCTGTACAGGGGCTCGCCCGTGACCGCCACCCGGCCACCGAAGCCCTGCCCGAGCGGGAGCCGGTAGGAGTACGCCTCCGGCGTCGCGGCCGGTTCGGCCGCGACCATCTGCAGGGCGCCGTCGCGAACGAGCTGGATCGAGCCGCCGTCGAAGTCGACGATGCGCCGCAGGCCGGCGAGGCTCCGATCGAGCACCTCCTGGAGGTCGAGGCTGGACGTGATGTCCCGGGTCAGCTCGAGGAGCAGCCGGGGCTCGTCGACGTCGCTCATGTGCCCGCGGTTCTACCGTGCGGCGACGGCGCGCGCTCCGGAGTCGGGACCCTCCCGTCCATGAGGCGTAGCGTTGGCGGTCGTGCGGGTCGGCCTCGTGTGCCCTTACAGCCTCACCATCCCGGGCGGGGTCCAGGGCCAGGTGATGGGTCTCGCCCGTGCACTGCGGGCCACCGGCGTCGACGCACGCGTGCTGGCGCCGTGCGACGGCCCGCCGCCCGAGCCGGGCATCACGCCCCTCGGGCGCTCGGTGCCGTTCGCGTCCAACGGGTCGGTCGCGCCGGTCGCGCCCGACCCGCCCTGCGCCATTCGAACGCTGAGCACCCTTCGCGACGAGGGCTTCGACATCCTCCATCTGCACGAGCCGTTGTGTCCCGGCCCGCCGCTGACAGCGCTCCTCACCGCCGGAACGCCGATGATCGGCACCTTCCATCGCGCCGGTCACAGCACCGCCTACACGGTGCTACGCCCGATCGTGCGCCGGCTCGCGGCGCGGCTGGTGCTCCGGTGCGCCGTCTCGGAGGACGCGCGCGTCACCGCGTGCGACGCGCTCGAGGGCGACTACGTGCTGCTGTTCAACGGCGTCGAGGTGGAGCGCTTTGCCAAGGCGACCCCGTGGCCGGCGGACGGGCCGACGATCTTCTTCGTCGGGCGGCACGAGCCGCGCAAGGGCCTCGCCGTGCTGCTCGACGCGGTGACGAAGCTGCCGTCCGACGTGCGCGTCTGGGTGGCGGGCGACGGCCCGGCCACGGCCGAGCTGCGCGAGCAGACCGCAGGGGACGAGCGCGTGGAGTGGCTCGGGCGAATCGACGACGCCGAGGTGGCGCGCCGCCTGCGCGGCGCCGACGTCTTCTGCGCCCCGTCGCTGCACGGCGAGTCCTTCGGCGTTGTTCTGCTCGAGGCGATGGCCGCGGGCGCGCCGGTCGTGGCGAGCGACCTCCCGGGCTACCGGAACGTGGCCCGGGCCGACCATGACGCGTTGCTCGTTCCGCCCGGCGACGCGGGTGCGCTGGCCGACGCGCTACGACGCGTGCTCGGCGGCGCCGACTTGAGGCGCCACCTGGTGGCGGCGGGGGAGGCGCGGGCGGCCGAGTTCGCGATGGACCGGCTCGCGGAGCGCTACGCGGAGCTGTACGCGTCAGCCCTGTAGGTCGACTACCACCCGGGGCGGGCCCGACAGCGTCGTGACCCGGAACGGCGTGCGGGTACGCACGCCGATGACCCAGGTCAGCACGCCCTCGAAGTCACCGGCCTTGACGACCTCGGTGACGTCGTTGGTGCTCCCGCGCACCCTGTTGGGGCCGCCGTAGGTGGTGCGCGGCGTGCCGCCCGAAAGATCGACGGTCGACGCGTCTTCGAGGCGGACCTGCACGAACGCGTTGCCGGCGACGGGGACGATCTCTCCCGACGCGTCGGCGCGTATGGGCGGCTGGATATAGCGCACCCCGTAGCCGGGCGTGGCGCCCGAGAGCTC
>VAXF01000274.1 GCA_005888395.1 Actinomycetota bacterium
CTCCAGCACCGATCCGGTGTCGGCCAGGGCGTCGACGACCGCGCGCACGTCATAGACCCGCAGCCGGTTCTCGGGGACGAGGTGACGCAGCGCGTGCTGGTCGGAGCAGTCCCACGACCCGGCCCGACCCTGGAAGTAGGAGAGGTACTGCCTGGCGGCGGCGACGGCCTCGGCCTCGTCGGCCACGGCGATGTCGACGACGCCGTTGGGCACCTGCACGTCCATCGGCCCGATCTCGGTCGGCGCGACCACGCCGAGCCCGCCGCCCTCGATCATCGCGGGGCCGCCCATGCCGATGTGGGAGTCGGCGGTGGCGATGACGACGTCGCAGCAGCCCAGGATGGCGGCGTTGCCGGCGAAGCAGTAGCCGGAGTTGACGCCCACGAGTGGCACGAGCCCGCTCAGGCCCCCGAAGAGGTTGAAGGCCATGCAGTCGAGGCCGCTGGCGCCGGTGCCGTCGGTGTCGCCCGGCCGCCCGCCGCCGCCTTCGGTGAAGAACACGATCGGGAGCCGGAGCCGCTCGGCCAGCTCGAACAGGCGGTCCTTCTTCCGGTGGTTCTGCAGGCCCTGGGTGCCCGCGAGCACGGTGTAGTCGTAGGACATCACGATCGTGCGGTGGCCGTTCACCGTACCCACGCCCGCGACCAGTCCGTCGGCCGGTGTCTGGCTGACGAGCTCCTCGACGGAGCGCCGCCGCCGCTGCGCCGCGATCACCAATGGCCCGTACTCCACGAAGCTGCCGGGATCGCAGAGGTCGTCGACGTTCTCGCGCGCCGTGCGCTGTCCCGATTCTCGGCGGCGGGCGACGGCCGCGGGCCGGGCGTCGTCGCGTCCGACGGCCTGGCGAGCGAGCACCTCGGCGAGGTCGGGTCGAACGGCGTCGAGATCGCGCGCCTGTTCGGTCTCGTCCCCGGCGATGTCGACGTCGCTCTCCTCGACGACGAGGAGCGCCTGACCGGGCAGCACGGTGTCGCCCACGGCCACGACGACGCGCCGGACGATCCCACTCACCTCCGGCGCGACGACGTGCTCCATCTTCATCGACTCGATTACCACCGCCTGCTGGCCGGCCCGAACGAGGTCGCCCTCGCCGACCTCGACCCGGACGATCGTGCCCTGGAGCGGGGAGGTGACGTCGGTCATCACCACCTGTCTAGTCAGCCGGCCACCAGAATGATCCGGTGAACCGGACCGACCGGCTCTACGCCCTCGTCGAGGAGCTACGGGCTTCGGCGCCGCGGGCGAAGACAGCGCACCAGCTGTCGCAGCGGTTCGAGGTGAGCGTGCGCACGATCGAGCGCGACCTGTCGGCGCTCCAGCAGTCGGGCGTGCCCATCTGGGCCACCCCGGGACCGGGGGGCGGCTACACGCTCGACCCCTCGATGACGCTGCCTCCGCTCAACTTCACCGCCGACGAGGCCACCGCCATCGCGGTCGCCCTGGCCGTGAGCGGCGCCATCCCCTTCGCCGACGCGGCGCGCGGCGCCCTCCGCAAGGTGGTGGCCGCCATGTCCACCACGAGCCGAGAGGGCGCGCGCGACCTCGTCGGCCGGATCCGCCTGCTCCAGCGGGAGGGGGAGCTGGCCCGCACCCCGGTGGTGCGGGCGGTGGAGACGGCCGTCCTCCGCCGCCAGGTCCTCGAGCTCGACTACGTCGACCGGGACGGCAACCGCACCGAGCGCCGCCTGGTCGAGCCGTTCGGGTTCTCCGGCACCGGCGACCAGTGGTACCTGATGGGGTGGTGCCGGCTGCGGCGCGGCGGGCGCACCTTCCGCCTCGACCGGATCCAGACGGCCCGGGTCACCGAGGAGCCGGCCCCCGAGCGCACGCTGCACGAGGTGGCGGGCGAGCGGGCCGACTGGATGCGACGGCCCGAGCTCGAATGAGTGAATGACAGTGCCGTTCGAATGACCGTGCTGTTTGAATGACATTGTTGGAATTCCCGTCACAGGGTTGTCGCCGGCGTCTGTCAGGGTCGGCTCATCGGATCCAACAACACCGAGAGGAGACCCTGATGGGAGCACCCGTCGTGTGGTTCGAGGTCGCCGGACGCGACCTCGACACCCTGAAGTCGTTCTACGAGACCCTGTTCGGCTGGAAGGTCGACGCCAACAACCCGATGCGCTACGGCATGGTCGACACCGGCGCCGAGGGCGGCATCCCCGGTGGGATCTTCGCCCCTGCCGACGACGCCGACGAGTACGTCTCCTTCTACGTCGCCGTGCCCAGCATCAAGGCCGCGCTCGAGCAGGCCGAGCGCCTGGGGGCCAAGGTGGTCCAGCCCCGCACCGAGATCGAGGCCGGGCCCACGGTCGCCATGCTCGACGACCCCGAAGGCCACCGCATCGGCCTGATCGAGGAAGGCTGATCGGCGCCATGCCGTCCGTGGCGGCGGTGCTCTTCGCCGACCTGAGCGGCTTCGGAGCGCTCACCGACGCGGAGGGCGACGTCGCCGCGGCGGAGGTGGCGATGCG
>VAXF01000275.1:0-507 GCA_005888395.1 Actinomycetota bacterium
CGCTGTACCACTCATCTGGGCTCGTGAGGTTGCCGCTTACGTCAATCAGGTAGCCGGCAGCGGTTGCCTCTTCTTCAAAGGCGGTGACGATGAGGTCGCCGAGCGCCCGAGTCGTCTCCCACCGTTCGCCAGCTGACGACGAGCGCGACCCACGGGCTACCGGGACGGTCGCCTCTGCCGTCCGGACGGTGGCCTTCTCGAGCGCCTCGGACGCCGTCGTAGGCACTCCACCCGCAAGCTGCGCGAGGTAGGACCCAAGGCGGGCAACGTCGACATGCAGGTAGTCGAGAAGGAACGCCGGGTAGTCCGACCCGCCTGGCACGCTGGCTTGATCTGTCATGGCAGGGCCGCCGCGAACGCGTCGGCGGCCTCGATGAGCGCATCTTCGGTCGCGAGTGCCGCCCATTCGGCTTCGCCGTAGACCTGGATCCACCGTCGCGTACGGGTCACGTCGTGCCGGAAGATCCGCTCGACCACGTCACCGACGAGCTCCACGAGCCCGGGTGG
>VAXF01000275.1:529-5790 GCA_005888395.1 Actinomycetota bacterium
ACGCGTCCGAGGCGCGCTTGCGATCGTCGTTGCGATCCTGGACCGCATGGAGCTTCATGGCGACGAGCGCTGGCGACGTGGCGACGGGAACTTCGATCTCGATGACCCTCCCCACGACCCCGATGCGCAGAGGCGAGGCTGTCTCGAGCGCCCAACGGTGCGAGAGAACAAACAGGCGGGCCGCGTCCGGCTCGACGTCAGCGACGTCCGCGGGGTCGTACGGCGTCGTCTCGATGATCTCCACCTTCGTGCCCTGCACGAACAGCCGCACGACTTCGACGCCGACTTCTCGCTCGGCGACCCCGGCTGCGACGAGGTTCTCGGCCGCGGTGCCCGCCGCGACGACCGACGGCGCGTCCGTGACAATGTCGACGTCGCCTGTCGCTCGATGCGCGACCGCAAGCCGGCACGAGACCGCCAGCCCTCCGATCACCGCGGTGCGGACGCCAGCGTGCTGGACCACAAGCCCGCGGCCCGAACGAGTGATTCGATGTCGGCGCCACCCTGGAGGAAGCGGACGTCACCAGACACGACGGAATCCTTGTGGTGTCCATTCGCTGAGGAAGGTCGAGAGCGACCACGACAGGATGGGCGATAGGCCACTGCAACGAGGGTGTCCGGTGCGACCCGACGTAGTGGTTCTCAGCGGTCACCGCGGGCGAGGGCGCCAATGCGACGGTCGCACGTCGTTCGTCGTAAGAGCACTGGCCGAGCCGCCGCAACGCCCGTCTCAGTACTGCTTGTGTCGGGACGTAGAAGTCGGGTGGCGCGCCGGACGTGACGACGATGTGCGCGCCAGCTGCTGCAGCGCCGACGTCTCCGGAGACGACCCAACGGTGCGCAGCAACACCCGTCGCGTCGTCATGCAGGCCGAGCTCGAGGTCGGAGTCACCCGGCTGCGGTTCCCGTCGAACCGGAATGCGTTCAGGCCGCCACACGGCCGCAACTGCTTCGAACAGGTCAGGGATGAGGGGCGCGCCACTCGCCTCGATGAGGGCGTGCTCTCGAAGCTGGGCCAGGGCATCGTGAACTGTCGACGGCGACGCGCCAATGGCGCCGGCGATCTCGCGGACAGACTCTTGGGTGACGGGGTGCATGAGGCGTCGCAGGGCGACACCCAGGGCAACCCGACCACGGATCGGGCCATCTGGGCGCTGCCGCTGACGATCGAGCGGCATCAGGCTCGTGTCGTTGACGATCAAATCCGGCCGGCGAAGCCATAGAGCGCCACGCCGGTCGAGATAGCCCAACTCGCTACCACGGAGGAGTTCGCGGGCATCCTCCGACAATTGGTCAGCGACGAGGACCACCATCGGTTGCTCCTCCCGGCGGGATCTGCCAAGCACCCGTGAGTACGCCTCGATCTGCACCCGGGCACGGTCGGCATCAACGACCGAGGCCGCGTTGACCTCGATGAGGATCACTCCGAGCGGGCCTTCGAGAGCAATGTCCGCGCCGCTCGTCGGAGATGCACGCAGGCCGGCATCGCGCAGAGCTTCGAGCAAGGCCTCCACGGCGTCCGCGTGGAGCTCGTTGGAGGCCGTCCTCATTCACTCATGATAGAGCGTCCGGCGTTCGGTAACAACCGAACACCGGACGCATTTCGCAACCTGGAGGACACGGATTACACGGGTGTAACTTCGCGGACCCCGATGGGAGGTTGGTCGTGCCCATACCGTCTGCTGACTTGTGGCTGAAGGAACTCAGGCGCAAGCCCTGTCTCACGGTCCTCGCGGCTGGTTGGGCAACTCTCGCCAGGCCCCGGTTGCCTACTGCGGGTAGTCGGCGGGGCTGGAGAGGGCGGCCTTGCTCGTGACCAGGTCCTCCCCGCGTGCATAGCTGACGGTGACCGTGTCGCCTGGGCGGCGGGTTCGGAGCACCGTGAAGACCTGGGCCATGGTGAAGATCGGTGCTCCGCCCAGCTCGAGGAGCCCGGCTTGGGCGCCGAAGCCATCCGGGAACACCTGCGCCACCTCGACGCCGGCAAGGGTCTGCCAGCCCATCAACCCGGTGGCCGCTCGCTCGGCGAAGTGGCGTCGGGCGCGGATGCCGGTCCGGATGTAGAAGGCCAGGTCGGCGATGGCCTCGTCCCAGCCACCGTGACTCGCTTGCCAGTGCGTGTCCTCGATGGCGCCGAACCGGGACTGGGTGACGGTGATCCTGCTCCCAGTGGCGGCGTCCTCGAAGACGACGCAGATCTCGATCGAGCCAGGCGGCTCGGCATGGTGCTCGGTCCAGCGGAGCCGCTCCAGCGGGACGACCTCGTCGATCGCCACGCTGAAGCCGGACGTCCCTCCAGCCGTCGTGTAGTGGTCGGTCGTCCCCTCGTCGGGCTCGGCCAGCCAGGCGGAGCGCTCGGCGGGATCGGTGAAGCACTCCCAGGCCCGCTCCCTCGGCACCGACAACTCGAAGGTGCGCTCGTAGCGCGAACCTGCTCCGCGGTCGTTCATGGCCTCTCCTCGAGATGGGGATCGCGATCGGGATAGGCGGCCAACACGACCCGATACCGCTCTCCGTCGGCTGCTCCGTGCGTCTTCAAGAGCCTTCCGACGGCCGCCATGTAGTCACGCAGGAAGCGGGCTCGGGCCGCCTCGTCCGGGAACGACACCTCGGCCTCCACCGCCGCGCTGGCGATCTCCTCCCCGTCGAACGCGGCCCGGTCCAACAGAGCGGTGGCGTCCCCCGACAGCCGCTCACCCAGCACGACGAGGTTCTCCAGCGACACCTGGTCGGCCAGGGTCTGCACCCGCCGTGGATCCGCCCACGCCGCCCGGGGCGAGACGACCACCGTCCCCGCGGCCGACTGGTACAGGGTCTCGATGAAGTTGCCGTTGCGGCGCTCGCCCACCCGGGAGACCAGCCCCGCGCGCTCCAGCTCCTTCAGGTGGTAGTTGGCGTTCTGGCGGGACTGCCCCACGGCCCGGGCCGCCGTCGCCGCCGAGCCCGGCTCCCGGAGCGCCTCGAGGATCTTCAGCCGGACAGGATGCCCCAGCGCCTGGAGCGCCTCGGGGTCATCCACCACCTTCACCCTCGCTCGTGCGGTCACTAGAAAGCCTCCGACTTCTGGACAGTGATTACTTTCTAACCTACCAGCGGACCCCTGTCAACGCACCTACGTTGCGAACCATGAGGATCACGGCCGCCGACACGTTCGACATCCGGTTCCCGACGCCGAAGGAGCTGGCCGGATCGGACGCACTGCACACCGACCCCAACTACTCGGCCGCCTACGTCGTCCTGCGCACCGACTCGCCCGATGGCCTCGACGGCCACGGGCTCGCCTTCACCATCGGGCGGGGCACCGAGGTGGTCGTGGCCGCCATCGAGGCCCTGAGCCACCTCGTCGTCGACCGCGACGCCGAGGAGCTGTTCGCCGACACGAGGGCGCTGTCACGCCGGCTCACCTGCGACACCCAGCTGCGCTGGATCGGGCCCGAGAAGGGCGTCATCCACCTGGCGACCGCCGCCATCGTGAACGCGGTGTGGGATCTGTGGGCCAAGTCGGTCGGCCTCCCCGTGTGGGAGCTGCTCTCCTCGATGAGCCCGCAGCAACTGGTCGACCTCGTCGACTTCACCTACATCACCGACGCCCTCACCCCCGAAGACGCCCTGCGCCTGCTCGAGGCCCAGGTGGCCGGCCGCCCGGCCCGCCGTGACCGGGTGCTGAGCGACGGCATCCCCGCCTACGTGACGTCGGTGGGATGGCTGGGCTACCCGGACGACAAGGTGGTCCGCCTGTGCGAGGAGGCCTTGGCCGAGGGGTGGACGGGCCTCAAGATGAAGGTGGGGAACGACATCGAGGCCGACGTCCGCCGCGCCGCCCTGATCCGCTCCGTGGCCGGGCCCGACGCCCACCTGATGATGGACGCCAACCAGCGCTGGGACGTCGACGAGGCCATCGCCATCGTCGGCCGCCTGGCCCCGTCCGACCCGTACTGGATCGAGGAGCCCACCAGCCCCGACGACGTGCTCGGCCACGCCCGCATCGCCCGGGCCGTGGCGCCGGTGCGGGTGGCGACCGGCGAGCACGCCCACAACCGGGTCATGTTCAAGCAGCTCATGCAGGCCGGCGCCATTGGGTTCTGCCAGGTCGACGCCTGCCGCCTGGCCGGGGTCAACGAGGTGGTCGCCGTCCTGCTGCTGGCAGCCAAGTTCGGCGTCCCGGTGTGCCCCCACGCCGGCGGCGTCGGCCTGTGCGAGTACGTGCAGCACCTGGGCGCCTTCGACCTCGTCGCCGTGTCGGGCTCGTCGGAGGACCGGGTGGTCGAGTGGGCCGATCACCTGCACGAGCACTTCGTGCACCCGGCCTCGGCCAAGGCCGGCCGCTACGTGGCGCCGACCGCTCCCGGCTACAGCGTCGAGATGCACCCGAGCTCGCGAGCCGAGTTCGCCTTCCCCGACGGGCCCTACTGGCGGGCTCGGTGACCTTCCGGTGTCGACGCCGCCGTCGCCAGGAGCTCGTCCCACAGCGCGTCGGGCAGCGCCTGGTCGAACAGGTCGACGTTCTCGCGCACCTCGGCGGCCGAGCGCGCGCCGACCAGCACGGTCGTGACGGCGGGGTGACGGATCGGGAACTGCAGCGCGGCCGCCTTCAGCGACACGCCGTGGCGCTCGCACACCGACCGCAGCGCCCTGGCCCGCGCCAACACGGCGGGAGGCGCGGCGGCGTACTCGAAGGTGGCGCCGGGACGGGGATCGGCCAGCACACCGCTGTTGAACACACCCGCGGCGATGACCGACACGCCGGCGGCTGCGCACAAGGGGAGCAGCTCCTCCGCCCCCGACCGGTCGAGCAACGTGTAGCGACCGGCCAGCAGCACGCAGTCGACCACGCCCTCGCGCACGAACCGGGCCGGGAGCGAGGTCTGGTTCATGCCGACGCCCACCGATCCGATGACGCCTTCGGCCTGCAGCCGGCGCAGGGCGGGGAAGGCGCCGGCCAGCGCGGCGTCGGCGTGGTCGTCCGGATCGTGGACGTGGACGACGTCGACGCGGTCGAGGCCGAGACGGGCGAGGCTGGCCTCGAGGGAGCGCTCCACGCCGTCGGCCGAGAAGTCGAACACGGGGTGCACAGCCGGGATGTCGGCGAAGAGCGTCGGCCCGGGCCGGCCCTCCGGCCCGTCCGCTACGAGCAGGCGCCCGACCTTGGTGGCCACAGTCAGACCGTCGCGGGGACGGGACGCCAGCGCAGCGCCGAGGCGCTCCTCCGACAGGCCGTGGCCGTAGAGGGGTGCGGTGTCGAACAGGCGGATGCCGCGCTC
>VAXF01000037.1:0-10586 GCA_005888395.1 Actinomycetota bacterium
AGATCGGGTGCACGCGTGGCCCGAACCCCGACGTCACGGCCGCGCCGGGTATGGGCGACGACAGAACTCCGTGGCCCGACGGCTGGACGCGCTGGCCGGCCTGGCGGGACCGCAGCAGTCGGGCGATCGACGCCGACTCGGTCTGCAGGGAACGGATCTGCGACTGGAACTCGGCCTTCTTGCCCCGTACCTGCGCGATCAGCGACTGCCGCTGGTTCTGCTCGGCAAGCGCCTGCTGGCGGAGCCCGTCCTGGGAGCGTCTCGCGATCTCCAGCGCGCTCTCGGTGCCGGCCACCACGTTGCGCTCCTGGAGCGCGTCGGCGCGCTGGCCGTCGAGTGCGGCTACCAACCCGGTGGTGCGCCCCTGGAGCACCCGGTACTGGTGCACGATCCTGGCTCGGCCGTCGAGGACGGCCTTCAGGTAGACGGTGCTCGCGGCCAGGGCGCGAACGTCGTCGAGATGGAAGACCAGATCGGCATAGGCGGTGGCTTCCGGGCCTCCGACGTACGCGTCGACGGCCCGCTGCCGAAGGTCGTCGGTGGCCGTGTCGAGCTGGTGCTGGGTGGCCTCCAGCTGCGCGCTGGTCGCGAGGTAGTGGGCCTCGATCCCGTCGAGCCGGCCCTGGGCCACGTCGAGCTGCTGCTGGGCCGGCACGATCCGGCCGTCGATGGCGGCGATCTTGGTGCTCAGGTCGCGCAGGCGTGCGTCGCTGGCGTCGAGCAGGTCGAGCAGCCGGCCCTCCTCGGCCGACGCGTCGGCCACCTGCGACCGGAGCGTCACGATCTGAGTGGCGATCTGCTGCTGGCGCTGCTGGCCAGCAGTCGGGGTGGTGCGGGACGGGGAGGTAGCCGACGTGCGTGACGGCGTTGTCGTGGTGGTGGCCGAGGCCGCCGTCCCCGAGAGCAGGCCGGCGACGAGCACCGCCGCCCCCAGGACACGCTTCACACCAGCAACTCTAACAACACCTGCAACACCAGAACCACGCGCCATCCGTCCGCTTCGGCCGATTCAGGCCTCGCCTTTAGACGTCGAGGCTCTACACGTCCAAGAACCGCGTGACGGCGACGGCCGAGCCGACGCCGCCGACGAGGGCACCCACGATCACGATGAACAGGCCGGTGCCGACGACCTCGGCACTCGACACGTAGAACTGGTGGAAGAGCTCGTTGTGCCGCACGGCGTCCTGGACGAGATTGCGGCCGAGGTAGACGGCGGCGAACGCCACGCCCGCGCCGACCAGCCCCTGCAGCAGCCCCTCGAACATGAACGGAACGCGGATGAACCAATTGGTCGCGCCGACGAGCTTCATCACGGCCACCTCGCGGCGGCGGGCGAAGATCGCCATCCGGATGGTGTTGAGGATCAGCACCGAGGCCGACGCGAGGAGCACGAGGGCGATCACGAGGATGCCCAGCTGCAGCGCGCGCGTCACCTTCAGGAGCGTCTTCACCTGCTTCTCGGCGTAGACGACGCGGTAGACGCCCGGGCGGTTGCGGAACGGCTCGCCGATGGACTCCACCTGCTCGGCCGCCTTCGGCACCACCCGGAACGACGGCGGCAGGTTGTCAGGCGTCACCGTCTCGACCATGTCGGGCGAGTTCGCGAACAGCTTCTTGAACTCCGCGTACGCGGCGTCCTTCGACACGAACCGCACGCGCTTGACCTCGGGCATGGCCCGGAGCTGGTGCTCGATGGCGCTCATCTGCTCCGACGTGACATCGGGTTTCATGAAGATCGAGAGCTCGACGCCGCCCTTCCACTGCACGGTCGCGTTCTGGACGCCCTGGCGCAGCAGGAGGGCCCCGCCCACGAGCCCGAGCGACACGGCCACGGTGAGGATCGCGGCCGAGGTCATCAGCAGGTTGCGCTTGAGGTTGATCGCGGTCTCGCGCGCGACGTAGTCGAGCTTGAGTGCCATTAGGCGTACCCGTAGACGCCGCGCGCCTGATCGCGCACCATGGCCCCTCGGTCGAGCTCCACGACCCGCCGCCGCATGCTGTCGACGATGCTCTGATCGTGCGTCGCCATCACCACGGTCGTCCCGGTGCGGTTGATGCGGTCGAGCAGTCGCATGATGCCGACCGAGGTGGTGGGGTCGAGGTTGCCGGTGGGCTCGTCGGCCAGCAGGATCAGCGGCCGGTTGACGAACGCCCGGGCGATCGCGACCCGCTGCTGCTCTCCACCGGAGAGCTCGTGGGGCAGGTTGGAGTGCTTGCTCTCGAGACCGACCAGATCGAGGATCTGGGGCACCTGTGACTCGACGACGTGCTTGGGCCGGCCGATGACCTCGAGGGCGAAGGCCACGTTCTCGTGGACCGTCTTGTTCGGCAGCAGGCGGAAGTCCTGGAACACACAGCCGATGTTGCGTCGCAGGTAGGGGACCTTCCAGGTGCTCAGCTGGGCGATGTCCTTGCCCGCCACCCAGATGCGCCCGGTGTCGGGCTCGTCCTCTTTCAGCAGCAGCCTGAGGAATGTCGACTTGCCCGAGCCCGAGGGCCCGACGAGGAAGACGAACTCGCCCTTCTGGATGTCGAGGTTGACATCCTGGAGAGCGACGACGTTGCCCTTGTCGTACGTCTTGGTGACGGTCTCGAGACGAATCATGGCTAGAGCGAGGGTAACTCTACGCCGCCGACGATCGGCGCCACCGCAGGTAGTCCTCCATGAACTCGTCGAGATCGCCGTCGAGCACCGCTTGGACGTTGCCGGTCTCGTGCTCGGTTCGCACGTCCTTCACGAGCTGGTACGGGGCGAGCACGTAGGACCGGATCTGGCTCCCCCATGCCACGTCACGCTGCTCGCCCGCGAGCGCCTCGAGCTCGCGGCGCCGCTCCTCGCGCTGCCGCTCGGCCAGCTTGGCCGCGAGGATCTGGAGGGCCCGCGCCTTGTTCTGGTGCTGGCTGCGCTCGTTCTGGCACGACACGACGATGCCGGTCGGCAGATGCGTGATACGCACGGCCGAGTCGGTGACGTTGACGTGCTGACCGCCGGCGCCCGACGAACGGTAGGTGTCGATCCGCAGGTCCTTCTCGTCGATCTCGACCTCGTCGGTCGCGTCCTCGAGGAACGGGACGCAGTCGAAGGAGGAGAACCCGGTATGGCGACGGGCGTTGGCGTCGAACGGCGAGATGCGCACGAGCCGGTGCACCCCACGCTCGCCCGACAGCAGGCCGTAGGCGTAGCGGCCGCGGACGATGAACGTGGCCGAGGTGATGCCCGCCTCCTGCCCGGGTGACACCTCGTCGAGCTCGACGGCGAAGCCCTTCCGCTCGGCCCACCGCAGGTACATGCGCAAGAGCATCTCGGCCCAGTCCTGCGAGTCGGTGCCCCCCGCCCCTGAATGGATCTCGCACACGGCGTCGCGCTCGTCGTGCTCGCCGCTGAACAGCGACCTGAGCTCGAGTTGGTCGAGACGACGGTCGAGCTCCGCGACCGCCTGCGCCAGCTCGGGCTCGACCGACTCGTCGGCCTCCTCGCGGGCGAGCTCGTGGAGCGTCTCGGCGTCGGAGAGCCGGCGGCGCAGCCCTTCGAGCTCGTCGACGTCGTCCTTGACCCTGCTGAGCTCGGTCGTGACGATCCGCGCCCTGTCGGGGTCGTCCCAGAGGCCGGCCCGGCTCGCTTCCTCCTCGAGCTCGGCGAGGCGCGCCCGCCGGCCGGCGAGGTCGAGGTAGCGCTCTGCCTCGGGCAGCCGTTTGGCGAGCGCGCCTAGATCGTCGGAGAGGTCGCGCATGTCGCGGTGAGCGCTTCAGCGCCCGTGGCAGAGCTTGTACTTCTTGCCCGAGCCGCAGGGGCAGGGTTGGTTGCGGCCGGTTCGCTCCCAGTCGGACTTCACGATGGGGGCCTGCACGGGCTCCTCGTCCCCCAGCTCCGGCGGCGGCGCGGCCTCACCTGTGTCGTGGGCCTGCATCGCGGCCGCCCGCTGCATGCCGCCGGTGCCCTGCACCGGGTCGTCGGGCGCCGAGTACTGCACGTTGCGGACGTCGGGCCGTTCCTGCTCGACGACCACATCGAGGTGCATGACGTACTTCACGAAGTCGGCGTCGATGGTGTCCATCATCTGCGAGAACATGTCGTAGCCCTCGCGCTGCCATTCGACGAGCGGGTCGCGCTGGCCCATCGCCCGCAGGTTGATGCCCTCTTGGAGGTAGTCCATCTCGTAGAGGTGCTCGCGCCACCGCTGGTCGATGATCGACATCATCACCGTGCGCTCGATCTCGCGCAGCACCGGCTCCTCGGTCTTCTCGTCGACGCCGAGATGGCCCTCGCGCTCCTCGTAGTGCCCGACGGCCTCGGCCAGCAGGCTCTCGAGCACGTCGTCGCGACCGCTCGCCGAGCGCAGCTCCTCGACCGTGAAGCGGGTGGGGTAGTAGCTCGACACGTCCGCAAGGAGGCCGTCGAGGTCCCAGTCCTCCTGGAAGTCGTTCGGGCAGAAGACCTCGACCGAGTGCTCGACGGCGTCGGCGAGGCTCTCGAGCATGTCGTCGCGGAGGTCGGCGCCGTCGAGGATCTGCTGGCGGCGTAGGTACACGACCTTGCGCTGCTCGTTCATCACCTCGTCGTATTGGAGGACGTTCTTGCGGATCTCGGCGTTGCGGGCCTCGACGGTGCCCTGCGCCCGTTCGATCGCACGCGTCACCATGCGCGCCTCGATCGGCACGTCGTCGGGAAGTGCCTTCCCCATGACCCACGACATGGCGCCGGTGGCGAACAGGCGCATGAGGTCGTCCTCGAGCGAGAGGTAGAAGCGGCTCTCGCCCGGGTCGCCCTGCCGGCCCGACCGGCCCCGCAGCTGGTTGTCGATGCGGCGGCTCTCGTGTCGCTCGGTGCCGAGCACGTAGAGCCCGCCGAGGTCGCGGATCTTGTCGCCCTCCGCCTGGCACTGGGAATCGAATCGGGGCAGCAGCTCGTGGTAGCGGCGGAGCCCGTCCTCCGACTCGGGGTCGAGCGCTTCCGAGAGCACCTCCTGCTTGGCCAGGCCCTCGGGGTTGCCGCCGAGGATGATGTCGACCCCGCGGCCGGCCATGTTGGTGGCGACGGTTATGGCATGGAGACGCCCGGCCTGGGCGACGATCCGCGCCTCCTTCTCGTGCTGCTTCGCGTTCAGCACGGCGTGCGGGATACCGCGCTTGTCGAGCAGTCGCGACAGATGCTCCGACTTCTCGACCGACACCGTGCCGACCAGGACCGGCTGGCCCCGCTCGTTGCGCTCGGCCAGGTCCTCCACCACCGCGTCGAACTTGGCCTCCTCCGTCTTGTAGATGAGGTCGGCGCGGTCGTCGCGGATCATGTCCTTGTGGGTCGGGATGGGGACGACGGGCAGGTCGTAGGTGTGCGCGAACTCACCGGCCTCGGTCTCGGCCGTGCCGGTCATGCCGGCGAGCTTGTCGTAGAGACGGAAGTAGTTCTGCAGGGTGATGGTGGCGAGGGTCTGGTTCTCCTCCTTGATCTTCACCCGTTCCTTCGCCTCGACCGCCTGGTGGAGGCCCTCCGACCAGCGCCGCCCGGCAAGGATGCGGCCGGTGAACTCGTCGACGATCAGGACCTCGCCGTCCTTGACGATGTAGTCGACGTCGCGCTTGTAGAGCTCCTTGGCCCGTAGCGCCGCCTGGAGCTGGTGAACGAAGTTCGACTGGAGCTCGTCGTAGAGGTTCTCGACACCCAGCGACCGCTCGACCTTCTCGATACCGTCTTCGGTCGGAACGACGGTGCGCTTCTCCTCGTCGACCTCGTAGTCGGTGTCGCGCTGCAGGGTGCGGACGATGCCGGCGAACTGGTAGTAGAGCTTGGCAGCGTCGGACACGCGCCCGCTGATGATCAGGGGCGTGCGCGCCTCGTCGATGAGGATGGAGTCGACCTCGTCGACGATGGCGTAGACGTGGCCCCGCTGCACCATCTCGTCGCGGCTCATGGCCATGTTGTCGCGGAGGTAGTCGAACCCGAACTCGTTGTTGGTGCCGTAGGTCAGGTCGCACGCATAGGCCTGACGCTTGAGCGTGGGGTCCTCGATCTCGGGCACGACAAGGCCGACCGTGAGCCCGAGGAAGCGATGGATCTGCCCCATCCACTCGGCGTCGCGCTTGGCCAGGTAGTCGTTGACCGTGACGAGGTGGACGCCCTTCCCGGAAAGCGCGTTGAGGTAGACGGGCAACGTGGAGACGAGCGTCTTGCCCTCGCCGGTCTTCATCTCGGCCACCCACCCGAAGTGGAGCGCGGCGCCGCCCATCAGCTGGACGTCGAAGTGCCGCTGGCCGATCGTGCGCTGAGCCGCTTCGCGGACGACGGCGAACGCTTCGAGCAGGAGATCGTCGAGGTCCTCGCCGTTCTCCAGACGGGTGCGGAACTCGGCCGTCCTGATCCGCAGGGCGTCGTCGGAGAGGGCGCGGACCTCGGGCTCGAACGCGTTGATGTCGGGCACGAGCGACCCGAGCGCCTTTACTTTCTTGCCCTCGCCGGCGCGGAGGACGCGCGTGAACACGGACATTGTGCGCAGCATACCGGCGGGTCGTGCCAGCCTGAGCGCAGTGACGGCCGTTCTCAGCCGCCTCCGACGCGACCATGCGCCCATGGTCGTCCTCGCCGCGATGGTGGGGACCTACGTGGGCGTCTTCGGCTCGCTCACGTGGCGTCAGCAGTCGAACTTCGGGACCTTCGGCTTCGACATGGGCATCTACGACCAGGCGATCTGGCTGCTCTCGCGGTTCAAGGACCCATTCGTCACAGTGCGCGGCCTCGAGTACTTCGGCCACCACGTGAACCCGATCACGGTGCTGTTCGTGCCGGCCTACTGGCTCGGCGCCGGGCCCCACTTCCTCTACCTGATCGAGACCGCGTGGATGGCGGCCGGCGCGATCCCGGTGTGGCTGTTCGCCCGCGACCGGCTGGCGAGCGGATGGGGGGCGCTCGTGTTGGCGGGAGCGTTCCTGCTGTACCCGTCGCTGGAGTGGATCAACTGGTGGCACTTCCACCCCGACGCGCTGAGCATCGCCCCCCTGCTGTTCGCGTGGTGGCTGGCGAGCCGCGAGCGGTGGCGTTGGTACGCGGTCGCCGCGGGCATCGCGCTGCTCTGCAAGGAGGACGCCGCTCTCGCCCTGTTCATGCTCGGGCTGATCGTCGCATGGCGACACCATCGCCGGATCGGCCTGGCGACCTCAGCAATCGCGCTCGGTTGGTTCGTGCTCTGCACACGGGTCGTGATCCCTCACGCCAACGGGATCGGGCCGTTCTACGAGCAGTTCTTCCCCGGCTTCGGCACCTCGATCGGGCAGATCTTCTTCAACGCCGTCTGGCATCCGAGCCGCCTGCTCCATGTGGCGTCGAGGGCCGACCGTCGCACCTACTACCACCAGCTGCTGGAGCCCGTCGGCTACCTCCCGCTGCTGGGCCTGCCCGCGTGGCTCCTGGGCGCGCCCCAGCTCGTGGTCAATGTCATCTCCGCCCATCCGTACACACATCAGATCCGGTGCCACTACTCGTCGGTCATCTGCGCCGCAGTGTTCGTCGGCACCATCGAGCTCATCGGCCGAGCGCGGCGGGTCCCGGCGCTGAAATGGGGCCTGGTGGGGTTGGTGGGCGTGTGCTCGATCCTGGGCAACCGGGCGTGGTCACCGTCACCCATCGGCACCCAGTACCACAGCGGTATCTGGGCCGGCCCGTCACCCCGGCTCGCGGCCGTGCGCGCGGCTCTCGCCCTGGTACCACCCCGTGCGGGCGTCGCGGCGACCTATTACCTCGTCCCCCATCTCACGCACCGTGTGCACATCTACGAGTTCCCGAACCCCTGGATGCCCACGAACTGGGGCCTACGGGGCGAACACCCGCCCGACCCCCGTACCGTCGACTGGTTCGTGCTCGACACGACGCTGAACGGCGACCACGCGAGCCTGTACGCACGATTGATCGCACCCGACGGCGACTTCCGCGTGGTCTTTCAACGCGACAACATCGTCGTAGCCCGCCGGAAGTGAATCGCTACCTGATGTCGAGCAGCTTCTCGCGGACGGCGTAGACGACGGCTTCCATCCGCGAGTGCAGGTGCAACTTCTCGAGGATGTTGCGGACGTGGTTCTTCACGGTGTTCTCGGAGATGAAGAGCTTGTCGCCGATCTCCTTGTTGCTCATGCCCTGGGCGACGAGCTTGAGGACCTCCATCTCGCGCTCGGTGAGGCGGGGTGCAGGGAACTGCTGCTTCTCCTCGGCCCGCTTGACGAGGTCGTTGAACTCGGTGAGGAGCTTCGACGCCATCGACGGGGAGATGAGGCTCTGGCCCTGCACGACGGCCCGGATCGCGTCGGCGACCTCCTCGATCGAGATCTCCTTGAGGAGATAGCCGTTGGCACCGGCCTTGATCGCCTCGTAGAGGTCTTCCTCCTCGTCGCTCACCGTGAGCATCAGGATCTTCGCCGACGGGAGGCTGTCGCGGACTGCGCGCGCGGCCTCGATGCCGCCGAGCCGCGGCATGCGCACGTCCATGAGCACGACGTCGGGCGCCAGCTCCTCGGCCTTCGCCACCGCGTCCTCGCCGTCCTCTGCCTCGGCGACGACGTCGATGCCCTCCTCGGACTCGAGCACCATGTTGAGCCCACGACGGAACAGCGCGTGATCGTCCGCGATCAAGACGCGGATCGCCTCCCCACCCATGATCCCCTGGCCCTCGGCCACGCCCCCTGCCTCTCTGCTGGTCAGCTGTCGATGAGCCCCACGTAGCCGTCACTACGCCGGTACACCACCGCGGCCCGCTCGGTCTCCGAGTTGGTGAAGAAGTAGAAGTCGTGTCCGAGCAGGTCCATCTGGAGCGATGCTTCCTCCGGCGTCATCGGCTTGATCTCGAACCGCTTGGTCTTCACGATTCGGGGGGCAGGTTCGTCTGCATTGTCGTCGTCGGGCGGCTGGTGGTCTTTGGCAGAGTTTACCGAGCCGTGCCGTCGCGGGTGAGATCGACCCACCAGGCGGCCTTTGAGCTTCTCGATCTGGTGCTCGAGCTTGTCGAGCACTCGGTCGACGGCTGCAGCCTGATCAGCGGCTGCGGCCCGGGCACGCACGAGGTGTCCGTGTGCCGCGAGCGTGACCTCACACACCTCCCGGTCGGCGATCCGCGGGTTCTTCTCCTCGGAGAAGATGACCTCGGCGTGGTCCATGCCGTCGAGGAACCGGCTGAGGCGCGACACCTTCTCCTCCACCAGTCCCTTCAGCCCCTGCGAGATCTCGACCTTGCGACTGCGGACGACGACGTCCACCGCGTGGCTACCTCCTCGGTCGGGGTCCGCGAAGTCTAAGTCAGCCGCTCCTCGAGGAGCCGGTCCACAACGTGCTCCGCCATCTCGCGCGCGGACGGCGGGATCTCGTGCGCGTCGAGCCTGCTTCGCGCCCGTTCGACCGCTTCGTCCCGGACACGCGGCAGCTCCGCCACCTTGTCGAGGAGCTCCTGCGAGATCGGATCGCGATCACTAGGCACTCCTCGGGGTGTCGGCCGGAACCAACGCGCGCTTGAGGGGGGTTCGCGCCGCTACGACCGCGTCGACCTCGGCCGCGCCGGCTGCGCGCAGAGCGCGGGCCGCGGCGGACAACGTGGCGCCGCTCGTGACCACGTCGTCGACGACGAGCACCCGCGGTGGCGGCGCGGTCGTGGCGCGGAAGACGGGGGCCACGCGCCGCTGGGTGAGCGACAGGCCCGTCTGCGCCGGGCCCGGGAGCCGCGCGAGCAGGCGCCGGCACGGACGCCCCAAGCGCCGGGCCACGGCCCGGGCCAGCAGCTCGGCCTGGTCGTAGCCCCGCCGCCGCCACCGGCTACGCGTGGTGGGCGCCCAGGTGACGACGTCGGGTTCGGCGAGGACGCGCTCGGCCATGGCGGCCGCGAGCCGGTCGAGCGGCGCCCGCCGGTTGCGGTACTTCAACCGGGCGACCAGCTCGCGGCCCGTGCCCGCGTAGATGAGGACGGCCGCGCACCGGTCGAGCCCGGGCGGCGGCGGGAGCGCCGGCGCCGGCCGCAACTCGGCCGCGCACGCCGGGCACGGCGCCGGCCCCCGCGCGTCGCAGACGGGGCACCGCGTGGCGAACAGCATGCGCCGAGGCTACGGAGGGGCTGTGACAGTCAGACGAATGTGCCGAACGCGGGCGCCTCGCCGTCGAGGATTGCCTCCATCCGGGCCCGCACCGGCTCCTTCAGCTCGGGGTGGGTGAGGATGTAGAAGCGGTCGTTGCGCACGGCGTCGAGCACCATGGCCGCGACCTCGGCGGGCGGCAGGCCCGATGCGAGCATCTGCATGACCACGCCCCGGAACTGCTCCATCGCGGGGTCGAGCTGGAAGGCGTCGCGCAGCTCGTCGGGGCGGTTGCGGTCGGACTCGCCGATCTGGGTGGCGACGAAGCCGGGGCACAGGACCGACACCTTGACCTTGGCCCCCGTCATGGCCAGCTCGTGGTGGAGCACCTCCGAGATCGTGACCACCGCGAACTTGGACGCGTTGTACGGGCCCATGAACGGGGCGCTGAGGAGGCCGGCCATCGACGCCGTGTTCACGACGTGCCCGTCGTCGCCGCCGGCGATCATGCGGGGGACGAAGGCGCGGATGCCGTGGATGACGCCCCA
>VAXF01000037.1:10865-21443 GCA_005888395.1 Actinomycetota bacterium
CGAACCGCTCGACCAGCGCCCGCCCGATGCCGCTGGCCGCCCCGGTGACCACGGCGACCTTGCCGTCGAGCTCCTTCACGTCCCCACCGTCCAGGACGAGAGGTACTCGCGTTGCGCGGGCGTGAGCACGTCGATCTCCACCGCCATGGTCTCGAGCTTGAGCCGGGCGATCTCGCGGTCGATCTCCCTCGGCACGTCGTACACGCGAGGCTCGAGCGTGCCTCCCTGCTGGAGCACCCACTCCGCCGCGAGCGCCTGGTTGGCGAACGACATGTCCATCACCGCGGCCGGATGGCCCTCGGCGGCGCTCAGGTTGACCAGCCGGCCCTCGGCCAGCACCAACAGCCGCTTGCCGTCGAGCAGGAACTCCTCGACGAACGGCCGCACCTGGCGGCGACGCTCGGCGCCGGTCATCTCGCCCAGCGTCTTCAGGTCGATCTCGATGTCGAAGTGGCCGGAGTTGGCCAGGATGGCGCCGTCCTTCATCGCCGCAAAGTGCTCCCTGCGCAGGACGTCGCGGTCGCCGGTGACAGTGACGAAGATGTCGCCCTCGCGGGCCGCCTCGGCCATGGGCAGCACGCGGAAGCCGTCCATCACCGCCTCGAGGGCGCGCAGAGGGTCGACCTCGCAGACGATCACGTGGGCGCCCATGCCGCGCGCCCGGTTCGAGACGCCCCGCCCGCACTGGCCGTAGCCGGCGACCACGATCACCCGGCCGGCGAGCAGCACGTTGGTGGCGCGGATGATCCCGTCGAGCGTCGACTGGCCGGTGCCGTAGCGGTTGTCGAACAGGTGCTTCGTGTCGGCGTCGTTGACGGCGACGATCGGGAAGCGGAGAGCGCCGGCGGCCTCCATGGCCCGCAGCCGGATCACGCCAGTGGTGGTCTCCTCGGTGCCGGCGACCACCTCGCCCACCTGCTCGGGCCGGGCCGAGTGCAGCCGCGAGACGAGATCGCAGCCGTCGTCCATCGTCATCTGCGGCCGGTCGTCGAGGCACGCGTCGATGTGCCGAAAGTAGGTGTCGGTGTCCTCGCCCTTGATGGCAAACACGGAGATCGACTCGTCGCGCACGAGGGACGCAGCGACGTCGTCCTGCGTGGAGAGCGGGTTGGACGCGCACGCGACGACGGTGGCACCGCCGGCCTTCAACGCGCGGAAGAGGTTGGCCGTCTCGGTGGTGATATGGAGGCAGGCCGCCATCGTGACGCCCTCGAGCGGGCGCTCCTTGGCGAAGCGCTCGCGGATCGTGGCCAGCACGGGCATCTGGGTGTCGGCCCACGCGATCCGCTGCCGGCCGAGGTCGGCGAGGTTCGGGTCGGCGATGTCGAAGTTCACGCGGATGCTCCCTCTGCTAGGTCGGACTTGATCTGGTCGAGTGCCGGTACCGGCCCGGGGTCGATGCCCTCACGGAGGGCGAGGTGGATCGAGAAGAAGTCGCCGAAGAGCACGAGGTCGAGCAGCTGGGCGAGCTGTCCGTCGCCGGCGGCGCGAACCTGCTCGATGCCGGCCACGACCTCGTCGATCATGTCGAAGACGAGATCGAAGCGGCGGGCGATGTGAGGATGCTCGTCGTCGTGGCGAAGGGCGACGACCGTGAGGGCCTGCCGGGTGAGGTCGCCGTGCTGGCCCCATCCGGCGATCTCGTTGTGGCACAGCTCCGGCATCACGTTCCAGAAGGCGGGGAGCTTGGCGTTCTCGTTGATCTGGGTCTTCCAGCGCTGCGCCGCCACCGCGCCGAGGCCGCCCCCGCCGTACACGAGCGGGATCGTGCGGCCGATTCGGCGAGCCAGGGCCTCGGCCGCGTTGCCATCGCCCACCAGCTCGTCGCGGCGCATCCGGAGCTGGTCGACCGCCCGGGCGATCCACTCGCCCGCGCCCGGGAACAGCCCGATCTCCTCCAGGATCACCATCGCCGGGATGGCCATCGCACCGAGGGCGGCGCGCGGCTGCGGGATGTCGTCGGGCACGCGCACGATCGGCGCCTCCCACGCCTCGGCCAGCCGCGCCAGCTCACCGCCCGCGGTGACGGCCACGACCTTTGCGCCCTGCAGCGCCGCCGTCGTCGCCGCCTCGACCGTCTCCTCGGTGTCACCGGAGAACGACACGGCAAAGACGAGCGAACCGTCGCCGACGAACGCCGGAAGGCCGTACTGCTTGGAGACCACGACCGGCACGGGCATGAACGGGCCAGCGGTGGCGGCGAGTATGTCGCCGGCGATCCCGCTGCCGCCCATGCCGAGCACGACGACGTTCTCGACGTCGATCTTGTCAGGCAGCCCGTCGAGCCCGCGCGCCTCACGGACCGCGGCCGTCACCTGCTCCGGCAGCCCGGCCGCGGCCTCGAGCATGCCGTCGGTGTCGAGCGGGACGATGGAGGCGGTCATTGCTCGAACGTGGGCCGGATGCCCTCGGATTCGGCCTTCGCCATCAGCCGGGCGTGCTCCTCGTCGGCCACCGTCTCAGCCTCGTCGACGAGCATGATCGGGATGTCGTCACGGATCGCGTAGCGGCGCTTGAGACGCGGGTTGTAGAGCGCGTCCTCGTCGGGGAAATAGAGGAGCGGGCCCTTGTCGTCGGGGCACGCCAGGATCTCGAGCAGTTGGGGATCGAGTGCCATCACCCTCCTCTTGATGACTCGATGATCGACAGCACCTCGGCGACGTGACGCTCGCACTCCTCCGGCGTACGCGCCTCGAGGTTCAGGCGGAGCAGTGGCTCGGTGTTGGAGGGACGGACGTTGAACCACCAGTCGCCGAGGTCGACGGTGAGCCCGTCGAGGCGGTCCTGGGCGGCCTCGGGGAAGGCGGCCGCGACGCGTTCGATCACAGCAGCTTGGTCGGTGACCTCGGTGTTGATCTCGCCGGAGTCGGCGTAGCGCTCGAACGGGCGGCGCAGCTCCGACAGCGGCAGACCCGAGGTCGAGAGCTGTTCGAGCACGACCAGAGCCGCGATCAAGCCGGAGTCGGCGCGGTAGTTGTCGCGGAAGTAGTAATGGCCAGAGTGCTCGCCGCCGAAGACGGCGCCCGTGTCGGCCATGACCTGCTTGATGAAGGAGTGGCCGACCCGTGAGCGCACCGGCTCGCCCCCCGTCTCGCGGATCACCTCTGGGACCGCTTTCGAGCAGATCAGGTTGTAGATGACGGTCGAGCCCGGGTGCTTGTCGAGCATCGCCTTGGCGACGATGGAGGTGGTGAGCGAGCCCGACAGCGGCTGCGCATTCTCGTCGACGAGGAACACGCGATCGGCGTCGCCGTCGAATGCCAGGCCGACGTCGGCGCCCGTCTCGAGCACGCGTCCCTGAAGATCTTTGAGGTTGTCGACCTGGATGGGGTCGGGCGGATGGTGCGGGAACGAACCGTCGAGCTCGCCGTACATCACGTCGAGCGTGAACGGCAGGCCCTCGAACACCTTGGGCGCGACCAGGCCCCCCATGCCGTTGGCGGTGTCGGCGATCACGCGCAACGGCCGCAGGACCGACGCGTCGACGAACGAGCGCACATGGGCGGCGTACTCGTCGAGCAGGTCGACGCGGGTCACCGCTCCGCGACGGTCGGCATCGCCGGTTACGCCGCTCGCGACAGCGGCCTTGATCTCGCGCAGCCCGGTGTCGACGCCAACCGGTCGTGCGCCCGAGAGGCAGAGCTTGATGCCGTTGTACGCGGCCGGGTTGTGCGAGGCAGTGAACATCGCGGCAGGGGCGTCGAGTTTGCCGGACGCGAAGTACACGAGATCGGTCGAAACGAGGCCGAGGTCGACGACGTCGACGCCGCAGCTCCCGACACCTTCGGCGAAGGCAGCGGCGAGCTCGACGCCCGATGGCCGCATGTCGCGACCCATGAGCAGCCGAGGCGCATGGGCGAACCGGGCGAAGGCGACTCCGATGGCGGCCGCGACCCCGGCGTCGAACTGGTCGGGCACGGTGCCGCGGATGTCGTATGCCTTGAAGATGGTGTCGAGCGCGGCCATGCCGCACGGAGCCTACCGGGCGGGGTGTGAAGGGCGGCGGGCGAGCGCAGCGCGCTCGTCGGAGGTGAGGTCGTACGCGCCCCTACGTCCGAGCCGGTGGATGCGCGCGAGGTCTCGGAGCATACGGAGCGCGTCGGGCCCGAACCGCACGCTCGACCCCGGCGAGCTCCGCAGGGCGACGGGGACCTCGGTGATCGACAGCCCATAACGCTCGGCGAGATGCAGCAGCTCGACGTCGAAGGCGAAGCCGTCGATGCGAGCGTGTGAGAAGAGCACACGTGCGGCGTCGGCGCGGAAGCCCTTCAGCCCGCACTGTGTGTCGCGGAAACGGCCGGCGAGCACGACCCGCGCCGGGAGGTTGAACAACCGGCTGCCCAGCTGCCGGAGCGGCGAGGGGCGCGCGAGGGTTTCGCTGGCGGGATGCGAGCGGCTGCCGACGACCACGTCCCAGCCGGCCTCGGTGGCTTCGAGCACCCGCAGGAGATGGTGGGGTTCGTACGAGAGGTCGGGATCGGTGAAGGCGACCGTCGCACCGCCCGCCGCGAGCACGCCGGCGCGTACGGCCGCACCCTTGCCCCGGTTGGGCGCCAACACCAGTACGCGATCGGCACCCGCGCCGCGTGCCTGCTCGGCCGTGTCGTCGAGCGAGCCGTCGTCGACCACCACGATCTCGACCGGGCCCACCTCTCCCTCGACCACCGCGCGGACCCCGCGGACGGCTGCCGCGACCCGTCCGCCCTCGCGGTACGCGGGGAGGACGACGGTCAGCCGGGGGGCCACGGATCGTCGTCGGCGCCGCTGTGCACGAGCTCGTCGCCGAGGATCAGGTCGAGCTGGTCGTCGGTGTCGTCGACCGGCGCCGGCGCAACCGGGTACTCGATCGCGCCGCGACGGGCGACGAGCACCACGAGTGCGATGCCGGCGATGGTCAGCGCCCACGCGATGCCGTCGACCGGCGTCCAGCCGTAGTGCAGCGACACGTGCCGCGAGGTAGGGATCACGACCATGAGGTTCGGCGTCACCCGCCACGGGCCGCGCCCGCCGCTCACCTGCCAGTTGGGGAAGTAGGACGCCTTCACGAGCACGGGCGAGCCGGGCCGGTCGACGTCGAAGGAGATGCGGTCGTCGCCCGTGCGGATGTGCGTCACGCGCGCCGGCCGCACGGGGACGCGGCGCGGGACGGCGAGGTCGACCCCCGCACCGAGCGTCTTGTCGGTGGTCGCGTTGTGGTGCACGGCCACGCGCGGCCACGCACGGGGCCCCGACGCTGCCAGCGGCACGTCCCACGATGCCGGGTCCTGATAGAAGTGGACGGCCACGTCGAGCCACGGCCGCGCCTTCTTGGGCACGTTCTCCAACACGGCGGGCTCGTACCGGAGCGGCACCACCTCGGCGGAGTCGAGCACCTCGTAGACGTGCCACGAGCCCGATCGGGCGACGGGCACCAGCGCCGGCTGCGCGTCGGCCGCGGCCACCGCCTCCTGCGAGTACGCCATGTAATAGCGAACGCCCATGAGCTGCAGGTGCTGGACGCCGGCGGAGACGTCGAGGTCGCGGTAGGGCAGGTCGCGCTGCGCCCGGGACGGGTCCTTCGAGAGCTCGGACTGGTTGAGGAAGTGGTAGGGCGTGCTGGCGGCGGACTCGAAGAAGAGGCCTTCCATCGAGAGGATGCACTCGTGGGTCCAGTAGGGAAGCAGCATCGGCGCCATGGGCGTGCCGTAGCGGTTGAGGTCGGGGAAGTACTCCCACATGGCGCGCCCGCAGCCGCGCGTGCGCCCGACGCGCTTCATCGTGTCGACCATCGCCTTGTACTCCGGATAGGCGGCCTTCCCCTCGTAGCCGCTGTAGTTCCACCTGACCCAGTCGGGTACGACGCTGTGGTCGCTCGTGTGGAACGGCAGCCAGCCGGCTTGCAACGGCAGGGCGACGAAGAGCAACGCCGCGGCCAGGCCCACCATCGGCGTCGCCAGCTCCGGCCATCGCCATGGCTCGCGATCTCGTGAGACGACCGTGGCAAGGGCACGCGCTCCCTCGGCCACCGCAACGGCCGCCAGCAGATAGAGGCACAGGAACCAGAAGGGCAGCAACCGCGCGTTCCACAGCCTGCCCTCGGGCGCATAGCGGAAGGCGAGCGCGCTGAGCAGCGCCATGCCAGTGAGCGCCGTACCCATGCGGCGGCGGAGCACGACGCTCGCCACCGCGCCGATGAGGGCAAGCGCCAGGACGATGTCGAGGTGCCAGGTCTGGGAGAACGGGAACCGGTAGTTGTTCGGGTCGCACCCCGTGTGGCAGCGATAGAGCGACGGGAAGAGGTTGCGCCGGTAGACGGTGATCTTCCCCCACCCCATGTCGTTCGTGTACGGGATGCGCCACAGGAAGGGCACGACCCAGAACGCGGCCAGCAGCAGGGCGCCGCCCATGGCCGCGACGGCGTAGCGCACGCGGTGTCGGTCGAGGTGCATGACCACGAGCACCAGGGCGCCGCCGAGGACGAAGAACGTCGGGAGCACGTGGCAGAGCGCCGTGACCGCCAGCAGCACCGCGGCCAGCGCCCGGTGCCGGCCGGTCTCGAGACCGCGCGCCAGGACGCCGAGGAAGACCAGGCCGACGGCGAGGCCGATCGAGAAGGCGAACTCGCCCGCCATCGTCGCGGGGATGTTGCCGCCGTAGATCGTGTGGAAGCGGTCGAACATGAACGGCAGCGTCGCGATGCCGAACAGCACGGGGCCGGGGAAGCGCATCCCCGACAGGCGGCCGAACGCCCAGGCCGCCACGGGCAGCGCCAGCAGCCCGAGGGCGGTGACGAGCTTGAAGGCGACGCCGTACGGCAGCACGACGTCGAGCGCCACGATGAGCAGGCTCGGCAGCGGAAAGTAGAAGGTGAGGGCCGGGAAGCCGGCATACCAGTCGGGTGCCCATCCGCTGAGCCGGCCGTGCGGCAGCAGGTGGTCACGAAGGAACGCGGGCCCCCAGACGTGCGCTCCCATGTCGCCACCTGCCGGCGTGTTGTTCCTGAAGAGGAGGTGCGGCTGGAGCTGGACGAAGACGAAGACGACAGCGGCGGCGAGAACCGCGACCGTGACGAGATTCTCGGGTGACGGCCGGCGGCGCATCCCCTTCATCGTGTCACCGCCGCGCGAGAGGCGACGGTCAGCGGGTGGAGCGAGCGCTCAGCCCCGGCGCGCGAGCTCCGCCTGCGAGGCGATACCCGAGAGCACGACACCGATGCCGACCCGCTCGCCGTCGCGGTCCCACCAGCGCTCGCCGCACCGGGTGCAGCGCCGCATGCGCAGCGCTCGACCCTCGACGGCCAGGTTGATCTCGACGGGTCGCCCAATCCTGCACTCGGGACACGACATGGCTGCCTCCCCTTCAGTGGCCCTCCACGGCCGCCAGGGTTATCGGCCGCAACCGGCGGCAACTTGAGGCGTTGTCCTCGGCCCACCTCCACGGGCGGGCCCTAGCGTCGGGCGGCGAGGGCGAGGACGACCACCGCGTTGAAGGCGCCGTGGGCCCACATGCCCGGCCCGAGCCGTCCGTAGCGGACGGCGAGCACCCCGAAGACCACGCCGACGACGAGCAGCGCCGGGAACTGGATGCCCTCGAAATGAGCGACGGCAAAGGCGAGCGAGGAGCCGGCGACGGCCCAGCGCGTGCCGAACCTCCTCGCCAGCGCACGCAGCAACAGGCCGCGGAAGAAGAGCTCCTCGATGAAGGGCGCCGCCACCACCAGCAGCACAGCGAGGAGCACGAACGCCGGCCCGTGCGCGGCCCGGGCGATCTTCTTCGCGGGCTGCGAGAGGTCTCGTCCGTTGACGAGGCTGCGCAGCGGGAGGTAGACGAGCGGGACGACGACGAGCTGGGACGCCAGCCCGACACCGACGCCGAGGGGCGCGTCGGAGCGCCGTGCGGCCATTCCGAAATCGGCCTCGAGGCTCCCTGTCCCCTTGCGCCGGCTTGCGAGCAGCGGCGCACCCAGGAGACCGAGCCACAGGCCGAGCTGGCTCACGAGCACGAACGAGAAGCTCGGCACGCCGTCGACGATCGGCGACCGGTGCGTCGTCAATGCCCAGGCGAGGCCGGCGAGGTTGGCGGCCACGAAGCCGACGAGGAACCCACCCAAGGCGTCACCCAGTCCCCAACGGGCGCGCTCCACGCCGTCGGAGGCTAGGCGCGCTCGGTCAGACGGCGACGGAGGACGGAGCGGCGGTGTGGAACAGCGGCGTCGCCGGCGAGCGACGGTCGTCGTGCCTCCACCCGAGCGGGACCCGGAGGCTCTGCGCGTGCGTTGCACACAACTCGTAGCACGACGGTCGCGGCGCGTGCGGTAGGTCGTCGAGCCACGCAATGCGCCTCGCGTAGTCGTACGACAGCGATGCGACAGCAACGGACGCGCATCCCGGGCGCGCGCACAACCGAGGGGACGGAAGACGATCCACGACGGGCACCGTACCCAGCCGGCGAGGTCCCGCGGGGGACCCGATGGGGTCGGCTTTCCAGGAGGCCGTAGCATTGAACCCGATGAGTCGTCAACCGCGGGAGCCTTCGTCGCCGCGCTCGGGCTCGCTGCGCCCGAGCGACGGCTGGCCACGGTGGATCGTGTGGGTCCTCATCGGACTGCTCGCCGCGGTCCTCGTCCTGCCAGCGCTGTTCGCGCCCGCCCGGCGCGACCGGATCGACTACGGGACCTTCATCGACAAGGTGGCGGCTCACCAGGTCGCCAGCGTGAAGGTCAGCAACGAGTCGGGCCACATCACCGGCAGCACCAAGGACGGCAAGTCGTTCGCGACGACGGGTCCGAAGCCGCTCCCCGACGACGACATCAAGCTGCTGAAGCAGGCCACAAGGGTGGAGTTCGTCGGCCCGAGCTCCAACGTGTGGGGCACCGTGCTCATCTGGGTCCTGCCCCTCGGTCTGTTCATCCTGTTCTGGTGGTGGATGGGACGTCGGGCACAGGGTCAGATGGCCGGGCTCATGTCGATCGGCCGGTCGAAGGCGAAGGTGTACGCCACCGAGAAGCCGAAGACCACCTTCGCCGACGTCGCCGGCTACGAAGGCGTGAAACAGGAGATCCAGGAGGTCGTCGAGTTCCTGAAGTCTCCCGGCAAGTTCCGGGAGATCGGAGCGCGCATCCCCAAGGGGGTGCTGCTCGTGGGCCCGCCCGGCAGCGGCAAGACACTCATCGCGCGCGCCGTCGCAGGCGAGGCGGGAGTGCCGTTCATGTCGGTCACGGGCTCCGACTTCATGGAGATGTTCGTCGGCGTCGGCGCGTCGCGTGTCCGCGACATGTTCCAGACCGCCCGCAAGCAGGCACCCGCGATCATCTTCATCGACGAGATCGACTCGATCGGGCGCAAGCGCGGGGCCGGTCTCGGCGGCGGGCACGACGAGCGCGAGCAGACCCTGAATCAGCTGCTCTCCGAGATGGACGGGTTCGAGACCACCGAGGGCATCGTGATGATGGCGGCCACCAACCGGCCCGACATCCTCGACCCCGCCCTCCTCCGCCCGGGGCGCTTCGACCGGCAGATCGTCGTGCCCCTCCCAGACCTCGAGGAGCGGCTACCCATCCTCAAGGTGCACTGCCGTGACAAGAAGCTGTCGCCCGACGTCGACCTCCATCTGGTCGCGCGCGGCACGCCGGGCATGAGCGGGGCCGACCTTGCCAACCTGGTCAACGAGGCGGCGCTCTTCGCCGTCCGGCGCGGTTCCGAAGTCATCCAGGCGCAGGACTTCGAGTCGGCGCGAGACCGGGTGATGATGGGACAGCGTCGTGAGTCGATGGCGCTGTCAGAGCGCGAGAAGGAGATCATCGCCTACCACGAGGGTGGGCACGCCGTGCTCGCCTACGTGCTCGAGCACGCCGACCCCGTGCACAAGGTGACGATCCTGCCGACGGGGCTCGCGCTCGGGGTCACGCAGCAGCTGCCGCTCGAGGAACGCCACATCTACCCCCGCGAGTACATCGAGGACTCGCTCGCCGTTCGCCTCGGCGGCCGCTGCGCGGAAGAGCTCGTCTACGGCACGCTCTCGACCGGCGCCAACAACGACCTCGTCGGCTGCACGGAGCTGGCCCGCAAGATGGTGCGCGAGTGGGGCATGAGCGAGCGGGTGGGCCCGATGGCATGGGGCTCGCAGGGCATGGTGTTCCTCGGCGAGGACCTCATGCACACGCGCGACTACAGCGACGAGACCTCACGCGTGATCGACGAGGAGGTCGAGCGCATCCTGCGCGAGCAGGAGGAGCGGGCGATGAAGGCGTTGCGCGGGCACCGCACCGGGCTCGACGGCGTCGCCCGCAGCCTTCTCGAGAAGGAGACCATCGACGGCGCCGAGGTGGGCCGGCTCGTCGACGAGGCCGCCGGGCACCGCGTTCGCGCGGAGCCGAGCGGCGCGCTCCACGTGTCGGAGGATCCCACGCTGGGCGCCGACGACGTCACCCGGGAGCTGCCCGTCCCACGTCAGGCTCGGGGCTAGAGCCCGGGTAGCGCGCCTCGGCCACCGCGGCCCAGAGATCGGTCGCGGTGGGTGGGCCCACGAACGAGGCCCGCACCACACCGTCGCGGCCGGCCACGACGATCGTGGGCACGGCCTCGATGCCGTACCGGTCGT
>VAXF01000276.1 GCA_005888395.1 Actinomycetota bacterium
GCGGCCCACGAGCGCGCGGTCGCCGCCGCGCTCGCAGGACGTGACCTCGACGTGTCGTGCTCGTCCGACGTTTCGCCCGAGTTCCGCGAGTACGAGCGGACCGTCACCACCGTCATCAACGCGTCGCTCGGGCCCGTCTGCCGCGAGTACCTGCGGCGACTCGGGCCGCTCGCGGACGAGGTGCTGGTGATGACGTCGGCCGCCGGCCTGCTGCCTGCCGCCGAGGCGGCCGAGGTGCCGGTGGCGCTGCTGCTCTCCGGCCCCGCGGGAGGTGTGCGAGCGGGGTCTGCGGCCGCGGTCGCGGCCGGGTACCCCGACGCCGTCACCGTCGACATGGGCGGCACGAGCACCGACGTGTGCCTCGTCACCGGCGGCGCACCCGAGGCCGCCGCCCAACGCACGGTCGGCGGTCTCCCGGTGAGGCGGCCGTCGCTCGACATCCACACCATCGGTGCCGGCGGCGGGTCGATCGCGTTCCTCGACGCGGGCGGCGCATTGCGCGTCGGCCCGCGCAGCGCGGGTGCCGAGCCGGGGCCGGCCTGTTACGGACGCGGCGGCGTCGACCCCACCGTGACCGACGCCGACCTCGTGCTCGGACGTATCCCCGCGGACGCCGTCTTCCCCGGCCTCGACCGGCTCGACGCGGACGCAGCCAGGCGAGCTCTCGACGGCGCCGGTGTCGACGCCGCTGGAGTAATCGCCGTGGTCGACGCGGCCATGGAGCAGGCCGTGCGGGTCGTCTCGGTGGCGCGCGGCGTCGACCCGACCGGGCTCGCGCTCGTCGCGTTCGGCGGCGCCGGCCCGCTGCACGCGTGCGCCATCGCCGGTGCGCTCGGCATGGCAGCGGTCGTGGTTCCCCCGCGCGCCGGCGTGCTGTCCGCCGTGGGACTGCTCGGATCGCCACGCCAACGCGAATTGGTGCGGTCGTGGCCCGTGCCGAGCGTGCACGACGAGCTCGACCGGGCGCTGGCCGCGCTGGCGGCCGAGGCGCGCGCCGCTGTCGGCGCCGGTGCCGAGGTCGAGACAGCGGTCGACTGCCGCTATGCGGGTCAGAGCCACGAGCTCACCGTGCGGTCGATTGCCGAATTCGATGACGAGCACCGCCGCCGCAACGGCTACGCCCGTCCCGGTGCGCCGATCGAGGTGGTCGCTCTCCGGGCCGCGGCGCGGCAGTCGTCGCCAGTCGACGCGCTGCCGCCGCCCGGTGACCGCAGGCCGGCGAAGGGCCCGTGCGTGCTGGCGGAGCCCGACTGCACGGTGTGGGTGCCCGACGGCTGGCACGCCGATGTCGACGAGGCCGGCAACTGGGTGATCGTCACATGACGCTCGATGCCGCCTCGCTCCAGGTACTGATCTCGCGCCTCACCGGCGTCGCCGAGGAGATGGGCGCGGTGCTGCGACGGGCGGCGTTCAGCCCCAACATCAAGGAGCGCGCCGACTGCTCAGCCGCGCTGTTCACGGCCGGCGGCGAGCTGCTGGTGCAGGCCGAGCACATCCCGGTCCACCTGGGCTCGATGCCCGCGTCGGTGCGCGCCGCCGTCGATGCATACGGCGACGAGCTGACGCCGGGCGAGCAGGTCATCCTCAACGACCCGTTCGCCGGTGGCACCCACCTCAACGACATCACTCTCGTCGCGCCGTGCTTCATCGACGGCCGCCTCGTCGGCTGGGCCGCGAACCGCGCCCACCACGCCGACGTCGGCGGCATGACGCCGGGGTCGATCCCGCCGGAGGCGACCGAGATCCAGCAGGAGGGGCTGCGCATCCCGCCGGTGCGCTGGTCGCCGGCGGTGCGCGCGATCGTCGTCGCCGCGTCGCGGTCACCGGAGGAGCGCGAGGGCGACCTCGACGCGCAGGTCGGCGCCAACGTCGTGGGCGTCGAGCGCCTGGCCGCGTTCGCCGACGCGCCGCTCGACGAGGTCGTCGCCTACGGCGAGCGCCGGATGCGCGCCGCCCTCGCCGAGCTGCCTGACGGCGAGTGGATGTTCGACGACGTGATCGACTCGTGCGGGCCGGCGCTCGAGCAGCAACGCCCGGCGCGCGTCACGGTGCGACTCATCATCAACGGCGAGATGGCGACGTTCGACTTCACCGGCACCGACGAACAACGGCCGGGCAACGTCAACGCGGTCGAGGCGGTGACGGTGAGCGCGGTCGCGTTCGCCATCCGCTCCGCCACCGACCCGACCATCCCGGCCAACGGCGGCGCCATGCGTCCGGTGAGGGTCATCGCGCCGCCTGGGACGATCGTGGCCGCGGTCGCACCCGCGGCGGTCGGCGCCGGCAACGTCGAGGTCAGCCAGCGCGTGGCCGACGTCTGCCTCGGCGCCCTCGCCCAGGCCGCGCCCGGCCGCGTGGGCGCTGCCGGGCAGGGGACGATGAACAACGTGCTCGTGGGCGGCGAGACGTGGGTGTACTACGAGACCGTTGCAGGCGGACAAGGTGGCCGACCCGGCCGCGCCGGCATGAGCGGCGTTCACACGGCGATGACCAACACGCGGAACACGCCGATCGAGGCATTGGAGCGGGCCTACCCGCTCAGGGTTTTGCGGTACCGACTCCGGCGAGGCAGCGGCGGCGCCGGGCTCGCGCCGGGCGGCGAAGGCATTGAGCGTGATCTCCAGGTTCTCGAGGACTGCACGGTCTCGTTGATCACCGAGCGCAGGGTGTCGCGCCCATGGGGTTTGGAGGGTGGAGAACCCGGCGCACCCGGCGAGAACTGGTTGCTGCCGGCCGGCGACGAGTCGCGGGCTGAACGGCTCGCTGACAAGTGCACCGTGCGCCTCCGGGCCGGCGACGTGGTGCGGATGCTCACGCCGGGCGGCGGCGGGTGGGGGAC
>VAXF01000277.1 GCA_005888395.1 Actinomycetota bacterium
GTGCTTGCCGACATCGCGTAGGAAGGGCAGGAGCGTCAGCTCGGCCGTCCACTCGTGATTGTCGACGAGCGTCCACTCCCCATCGTCGCCCAGGAGCCGGCTCATCTGCTCCTTGATGGCAGTCACGTTGGCGCCGAGAGTGTCGGCATCGAGCAGATTGCGCTCGGCTGACCGGCCGCTCGGGTCGCCGACCATGCCGGTGGCGCCGCCGGCGAGAGCGACGGCGTGGTGGCCCGCCATCTGGAACCGCCGCAGGGCGAGTACGCCGACGAGGTGGCCCACGTGCAGGCTGTCGGCGGTGGGGTCGATGCCGTGGTACACGGTGACGGGCCCGTCGGCGAGCCGGCGCGCCAGCGCCTCGAGGTCGGTGCAGTCGTGCACCAACCCACGCGCCTCGAAGTCGGCCACCAGGCCCTCTATGCCCATGCCGGCGACCCTATCCAAGTCACAATTGCACGATGCGGGGAATCGCGACCGCAGTGTTCGCCGGTGTGGCGCTGGTTGCCGGCGCGTGCGCGTACACACCCCGCACGGTCACGCCGGTGCTCGGCGGCGAGGCGCAGTCGTCGAAGATCTTTGCCGCCGACGGGACCCTGGTGACCACGCTCCACGCCGAGCAGAACCGCGAGCTCGTGCCCCTCGACCACATCGCCCGGCCCCTGCAGGACGCCGTCGTCGCCATCGAGGACGAGCGCTTCTGGCACCACGGCGGCGTCGACCTGCGCGCCCTCTTGCGCGCCGCGAGGGCCGACGCCCGCTCGGGCAAGGTCGTCGAGGGCGGCTCGACGATCACGGAGCAGTACGTCAAGAACACCCTGCTCGACGCGCGGCGCACCGTGCACCGCAAGCTGCGGGAGGCCTCGCTGGCCGTCCAGCTGGAGCACAACGAGTCGAAGCGCCAGATCCTCGAGGGGTACCTCAACACCGTCTACTTCGGCAACGGGGCCTACGGCGCGCAGGCGGCAGCAGGCGTCTATTTCGGCACCGGCGCCGACCACCTCACCCTGGCCCAGGCGGCGACGCTGGCGGGCCTGATCCGCTCGCCCGCGGGCTTCGACCCCTACACCTCACCGGCGGCCGCCATGCGCCGCCGCGACGTTGTCCTCGACAAGCTGGTCGCGCTCAGATGGGCCGACCGGGCCGCGGCGGTCAAAGCCAAGGCGACCGGCCTCGGCGTCGTGCCCCTCGCGGGCCCCCGCTATCCCGCGCCCTACTTCGTCGAGCAGGTGAAGCGGTTCGTGCTCGACGACCCCGCCTTCGGCCCCACGGCCACGGCCCGCCAGGCAGCCCTGTTCCGGGGCGGGCTCCGGATCCACACCACTCTCGACCTCACGCGGCAGACCGAGGCCGAGCGTGCGGTGGCGACCGTGCTGTCGAAGCCGGACCAGGATCCCGCCGGCGCGCTCGTCTCCCTCGATCCCGCCACTGGCGCGGTCGAGGCGCTCGTGGGTGGCCGCGACTTCTTCGGCGGCGGCGCCCAGGCGAAGTTCGACCTCGCCACCCAGGGCCGCCGGCCTGCCGGCTCCTCGTTCAAACCCCTGGTGCTGGCGGCCGCGCTTCTCCGCGGCGTCCCGCTCAGCAAGACGTACTCCGCCCCTGCCCATGTCGTCCTCGCCTTGCCCGACGGACGGTCGTGGTCGGTCGAGAACTACGAGGACAGGGCGGGCGGGACGATGAACCTGGTCGACGCCACCGTGCACTCCATCAACACGGTGTACGCGCAGCTCATCCTCGACGTCGGGCCCGCGTACGCGGTGTCGGTAGCCCGCCGCATGGGCGTGGCGTCACCGCTGCTCCCGTACCCGTCGGCGGTGCTGGGCACCAACGACGTCACTGCCCTCGACATGGCGACCGCCTACGCCACCATCGCCAACCGTGGCATGCGGGTCACGCCGACGTTCGTCACCAGCGTCACGAGCGCCGACGGCACCGCGCTCTGGCAACACCACGTGGAGCGCGAGCGGGCCCTGCCG
>VAXF01000278.1 GCA_005888395.1 Actinomycetota bacterium
GTCGTGCTCGCCCACCCCGGCTGGCTCCCCCACGCCCTCGCCGGCATCGCCTGAGCCCCTTGCCGTTCTGGAAGGGGGTCAACCGGCGGGCGACAGCACCAGGGACTGTTGGGAGACGCCGACCTGGCCGCGGCGGTCCCACAAGCGGCCGGTTGCGAGGCCGATGCCGTCGGCCGTCCAGGTCGAGGTCGAGGCCAGCCGCACCCACTCGCCCTCGACCGGACGGGCCAGGTGCACGACGAGGTCGCCGTTGGGGAACGCGATCGTGGCAGGCCACTCGCCGAAGCCGCTGATCCCGTTGCCGAAGTCGGCCGCGGCGACGGCGCGCGTCATCGGCGACGGCTCGTCGCGGCCCGGCAGCACGGGCAGCAGCAGCCGGAACCAGCCCTCGCCGTCGCGGAAGCCACCCGGCTCGCGCGTGTGCAGCTCGATCCCGGTGCCGAGGAAGAACGTCCCGGGAAAGCTCGGGTTCCCCGGATCGCGATGGAAGTGCTCCGGAAGATCGGGGGGCGGCGCGAGCGCGGCGGCGACGGCGTCGGCGGGCAGTTCGATCGGGAGCGGCCGGAGCCGCAGCAGCGAGCAGCGAGCGACCAGCTTGCCGGCCGCGTCGAGCTCGCCCTCCACCAACTGCAGCCGGCGACCCTCGCGCACGACGCGCGACGAGAACGTCAACGGCTGCTGCGCGAGCGGCCGCACGAAGTCGCCCGAGAAGCGGACGGTGCTGAACCCATCGCCACCCTCGTCCTCCATCAGCGTCGTGCACAGTGCCGAGACGGGCCCGCCGTGCAGGAGCTGCGGCCCCCACGGCCCGAGGGTGGCGTCGGTCGGCAGGTACGCGTCCCCCTCGGGGACGAACAGCGCGTCGGGCATCGCGGTTGCTACGGCTCGGTGATCGCGCCCCGGTCGGCGCCGGTGACCAGACGGGCGTACTTGGCCAGCACCCCGGTCGTGTAGCGCGGTTCGGGGAGCTTCCAGTCCTTGCGACGCGCCGCCAGCGTCGTGTCGTCGACCAGCACGTCGAGGGTGCGGGCCTCGGCGTCGATCACGATGCGGTCGCCGTCGGCGACGAGCGCGATCGGCCCGCCGTCGACGGCCTCGGGCGCGACGTGGGCCACGCAGAAGCCGTGCGTACCACCGGAGAATCGGCCGTCGGTGACGAGGGCGGCGTCGGCGCCGCGGCCCGCACCCTTCATCGCGCCCGTGACCGCGAGCATCTCCTTCATCCCCGGCCCACCCTTGGGCCCCTCGTAGCGGATGACCACGACGTCGCCGGCGCGGATGCGCCCGGCGAGGATGGCCTCCATCGCGTCGTCCTCGCTGTCGAACACGCGCGCCGTGCCCTCGAAGCGCAGCTGGTCGAGCCCGGCGATCTTCACGACCGCGCCGTTGGGTGCGAGCGATCCCCGCAGCACGGCGAGGCCACCTTCCACGTGGATGGCGTCGGCAAGGCGGTGCACCACGTCGCCGTCAGGCGCGGGCGGGTCGAGGGTGGCGAGGTTCTCGGCAACCGTGCGTCCGCTCACCGTCAGGCAGTCGCCGTGCAGCAGCCCGGCGTCGAGTAGCTCGCGCATCACGACCGCCACGCCGCCGACGCGGTCGAGGTCGGCCATGTGGTACTTGCCGTGCGGCTTCATGTCGGCGATGTGGGGGACTCGCCGGCCGACCGTGTTGAAGTCGTCGAGCTCGAGGGCGACGCGCGCCTCGTTGGCGATCGCCAGCAGGTGGAGGACAGCGTTGGTCGAGCCGCCGAGGGCGTTGACGACGGCTATGGCGTTCTCGAACGCCTCCTTGGTCATGATCTGGCGGGGCCGGATGCCCTGCTCGAGCAGGCGGACCACGGCCTCGCCGCTGGCGTAGGCGAAGTCGTCACGCCGGGCGTCGATCGCGGGCGCCGACGAGCTCCCGGGAAGCGCCATGCCGAGGGCCTCGGCCGCCGACGCCATCGTGTTGGCGGTGAACATGCCCGCGCACGAGCCCACCGTGGGGCAGGCGTTGTGCTCGATGAGCGCCAGCTCCTCGTCGGTGAGCGAGCCGGCGGCGTGGGCGCCGACGGCCTCGAACACGCTGACGATGTCGAGCGCCTCGCCGTGGGCGCCCTTGCCGGGAAGGATCGTGCCGCCGTAGAGGAACACCGACGGCAGGTTGAGGCGGCCGGCCGCCATCAGCATGCCGGGCAGCGACTTGTCGCAGCCGGCGAAGGTGACCATGGCATCGAAGCGCTCGGCGTGCATCATCGTCTCGATCGAGTCGGCGATGACCTCGCGGCTCACCAGCGACGCCCGCATCCCCTCGTGGCCCATGGAGATCCCGTCGGACACGGCAATCGTCATGAACTCGATCGGGAACGCGCCTGCGGCCCGCACCCCCTCCTTGGCCCGCTTGGCCAGCCGGTCGAGGGACATGTTGCACGGCGTGACCTCGTTCCAGCTGCTGACCACGCCGATCTGCGCCTTCGACCAGTCGTCGTCGGTCATGCCGACGGCGCGCAGCATCGCCCGCGCCGGCGCCCGCTCGAACCCGTCGGTGACCTCGTGGCTCCGAGGCTTCATGCCGTCTGCCATGCCGTCGATCGTGTCACACGGCCGGTCCACCCGTACCATCCGTTTCGTGGCCGCTCCGCCTCTGCCGGTGTCGTGGACCACGGCCGGCGAGGCGCTGCGCCTGTGCTTTCGCCGGCGAACGCTGCGGCGGACGCTCACCATCGCCGCCATCGTCGGCACGATCCTGTCGCTCGTGAACCAGGCGAGCGTCATCGCCGGCGGCGACGCGACCGTCGTCACCTGGGTGCGGGTTGGAGCGAACTACCTGACCCCGTTCTGCGTCTCGACCGCCGGCTTCCTCACC
>VAXF01000279.1 GCA_005888395.1 Actinomycetota bacterium
AACCTCGACCACGACACCCAGATGCAGCTGATCGAGAACTACATCAACGAGGTGGGCGCGCAGCGTGCCTGACGCGAGCGCGCCCGCGCGAGCCGAGGCCTACGCCGACGCCCTCTTCGAGGTCGCCCGGGCCGAGGGCACCCTCGGCGAGGTCGAGGACGAGCTGTTCCGGTTCGCCCGCACCCTCGAGGGCTCCGACGAGCTGCGCACGACGCTCACCGACGCGGCGCTGCCGGCCGAGAAGCGCCAGGCGATCGTCGAGGACCTCCTCGGCGGCCGGTCGTCGCCCACCACCGCGAACCTGGTGTCGTTCGTGGTGGGCGCGGGCCGGGCGCGCGACCTGCCCAAGATCATCCACCGCCTCGTCGAGCGGGCCGCGGCCGAGCGCAAGCACGAGGTGGCCGAGGTCCGCTCGGCGGTCCCGCTCACCAAGGAGCAGCAGGACAAGCTGGCCAAGGCGCTGTCGAAGTCCACCGGCAAGCAGGTCGAGGTCAAGGTGGTCGTCGACGAGAGCGTGCTCGGCGGGTTGGTGGCCCGCATCGGCGACACCGTCATCGACGGCACCGTCCGTCACCGGCTCGATCAACTCAAGGAGCAGCTGTAACAACCATGGCCGAGCTCACGATCAAGACCGACGACATCGCCGCCGTCCTGCGCAAGCACCTCGAGGGCTTCACCCCGTCGCTGGCCAAGCAGCAGGTCGGGCGGATCATCGAGGTGGGCGACGGCATCGCCCGCATCTCCGGCCTTCCCGAGTGCGCGGTCAACGAGCTGATCGAGTTCGAGGGCGGCGCGCTGGGCCTGGCCCTCAACCTCGACGAGGAGTCGATCGGCGCCGTCGTGCTCGGCGACTTCGAGCACATCGAGGAGGGCCACGTCGCCCGCGCCACCGGCCGCATCCTCTCGATCCCCGTCGGCGACGGGCTGCTCGGGCGCGTGGTCAACCCACTTGGCCAGCCGATCGACGGCAAGGGCCCGATCGCGTCCGACACCAACCGCCGCCTCGAGGTGCAGGCGCCCGGCGTCGTGTCGCGCCAGCCCGTGCACGAGCCGCTGCAGACCGGCGTCAAGGTCGTCGACGCGATGACGCCCGTGGGCCGCGGCCAGCGCGAGCTGATCATCGGCGACCGCAAGACCGGCAAGACCACCCTCGCCGTCGACACGATCATCAACCAGCGCGGCCAGGGCGTGAAGTGCATCTACGTCGCCATCGGCCAGAAGGGCTCCACGGTCGCGCAGACGGTCGAGACGCTCCGGGCCCACGGCGCCATGGACTACACGGTCGTCGTCAACGCGCCCGCCGCCGACCCGGCGCCGTTCAAGTACCTCGCGCCCTACGCCGGCTGCGCCATGGGCCAGCACTGGATGGAGAACGGCGAGGCGGCGCTGGCCGTCTACGACGACCTTTCGAAGCAGGCCGAGGCCTACCGCCAGCTCTCGCTGCTGCTGCGCCGGCCGCCCGGGCGCGAGGCCTACCCCGGCGACGTCTTCTACCTGCACAGCCGGCTGCTCGAGCGGGCGGCCAAGCTCAACGACGAGCTCGGCGGCGGTTCGCTCACCGCGCTGCCGGTGATCGAGACCAAGGCGGGCGACGTCTCGGCCTACATCCCCACCAACGTCATCTCGATCACCGACGGGCAGATCTACCTCGAGAGCGACCTGTTCTACGCCGGTGTCCGCCCGGCCATGAACGTGGGCATCTCGGTGTCGCGCGTCGGCGGCGCCGCGCAGATCAAGGCCATGAAGTCGGTCGCGGGCACGCTCAAGCTCGACCTGGCCCAGTTCCGCGAGCTCGAGGCGTTCGCCACCTTCGGCTCCGAGCTCGACAAGGTCTCGCAGGCCCAGCTCGACCGCGGCTACCGCCTCACCGAGCTGCTCAAGCAGCCCCAGAACCAGCCGATGCCGGTCGAGGAGCAGGTGCTCTCGATCTTCGCCGGCACCAAGGGATTCGTCGACGACGTCCCCGTCGGCGACGTGCGCCGCTTCGAGGCCGACCTGCTCGAGTACTTCCGCAGCCGCCACGCCGACCTGCTCGACGCCATCCGCAGCGAGGGCGTCCTCCCCGACGAGACCAAGCTCGGCGAGGCGGTCACGGGGTTCAAGGAGCAGTTCAAGGTCACCGACCAGGCCGAGCACACCGGCGGCGCGACCGTCGCGACCGGGACGAGCTAGCCGTGGCCGGCGGCCAGGAGCGGATCCTCAAGCGCCGCATCCGCAGCATCGAGTCGACCAAGAAGATCACGCGCGCCATGGAGCTGATCGCCGCCAGCCGGATCGTGCGCGCCCAGCAGCGCGTCGCCGCCGCCCGTCCCTACAGCGAGCAGATCACCGAGGTCATCCGCAACCTCGCCGAGGGCGGCGCCGGGCTCGACCACCCGCTCCTCGTGCCGCGTGAGGAGATCCGCAAGGTCGGCTTCGTGGTCGTCACGGCCGACCGCGGGCTGGCCGGCGCGTACAACTCGAGCGTGATCCGCGCCGCCGAGCGGGCGCTGCGGCGCGAGCAGGCCGCCGGCCACGACTACGCGCTCGTGCTCCTCGGGCGGAAGGCGCAGAGCTATTTCCGCTACCGCAACTACCGCATCGACGCCGCCTTCACCGGGATGAGCGACCAGCCGACCTACGAGGACGCCCGCCGCGTGGCCGAGGCCGTCGTCGGGCCGTTCGAGTCGGGCGAGGTCGACCGCGTCGAGCTCGTGTACACGCAGTTCCTCTCGGCCGCGTCGCAGCAGGTGCGCGTGCGCCGGTTCATGCCGCTCGACGCCGAGGCCATCGTGGAGGCCGGCGGTCCACAACGTGAGAAGCCGGAGGGCCTGCAGGCGTCGTACGAGTTCGAGCCCGCGCCCGACGCCATCCTCCAGCGGTTGCTGCCGCGCTACGTGGAGGCGCGGTTGTTCGCGGCAATGCTCGACGCGGCGGCGTCGGAGCACGCGGCGCGCCAGCGGGCGATGAAGGCGGCCACCGACAACGCCGAGGACCTGATCACGAAGCCTGACCCGGGTCATGAACCGGGCCCGGCAGGACACCATCACCACCGAGATCATGGAGATCGTCGGCGGCGCCGAGGCGCTGCGCCAGGCCGGCGCCACCGAACATGCCGCCGAAAACCGTGCAGAACAAGGAGCTGTCGCATCGTGACGAGCGCACTGACCGAGACCGAGGCCCCCGAGCGCGAGCTCAAGGACGGCCGCGTGGTGGCCATCGCCGGTCCCGTGGTCGACGTGGAGTTCCCGCCCGACGCCCTGCCCGAGATCACCCACGCGCTGGAGATGGACGTCGAGCTCGAGGGCCACAAGACCACGATCACCGCCGAGGTCGCCCAGCAGCTCGGCGACA
>VAXF01000038.1 GCA_005888395.1 Actinomycetota bacterium
GCCGGAGGACCAGCTGGCGGCGGCGGTGGCGCGCTACGAGCAGGCCTCGGAGATCGTGTGGCTGCAGGAGGAGCCCGAGAACATGGGCGCGTGGCCATACGCCGGTGGACGGCTCCAGCGGCTGGTCGGCCCCGACTACGAGCTGCGCGTGGTGGCTCGGGCCGAGTCCGCGAGCCCCGCGGCCGGCAGTCTCACGGTCCACCTGCAGGAGCAGGAAGAGCTCCTCGACCAGGTGTTCTCGGGGCTCCAGTGAGCCAGCGCCGGGCGGCGGGCTCGCACCCGGCGGCCATCACCCCGCCCGACCCCGCCGGCTGCGACCCACCGCCCGGCGCGGCGTGACGCCCCTGTACCTGCTCGTTTTCGCGGCAGGTGTCCTCGTCGTCTACTGGACAGTCATGTCGGCGGTGCGCACGTTCGTGCTGCCGCGGGCGGCCTCGGTTGCGCTCACGCGAGTGCCGTTCGTGCTGCTGCGCGACCTGTTCCGGCTACGGATGCGCTGGAGCCGCGACTACGAGGCGCGCGACGCGGTCATGGCGCTGTACGCGCCGGTCGGGCTCCTCTTGCTCCCCGTGCTCTGGCTGGTGCTCGTGCTCGCCGGGTACACGGGCATGTTCTGGGCCGTCGGCGTCCGCCCGTGGCGCGCCGCGTTCACCACCAGCGGCTCGTCCGCGTTCACGCTCGGCTTCGCCCGGCCGCACGACCTGCCCGCGACCGCGCTGGCGTTCACGGAGGCGGCGCTCGGAATCGGGCTGCTGGCGCTGCTGATCACCTATCTGCCGAGCATGTACGCCGCCTTCTCGCGACGGGAGCGAGAGGTGGCGCTGCTCGAGGTGCGGGCCGGCTCGCCGCCGACGGCCGAGGCCATGCTGCGCCGCTACTACCTGATCCACGGGCTCGACCGGCTGCCGGAGGCGTTCGAGCAGTGGGAGACCTGGTTCGCCGACATCGAGGAGAGCCACACGTCGTTGGCGGCGCTGCCCTTCTTCCGGTCGCCGCGGCCCGAGCGGTCGTGGATCACCGCCGCCGGCGCCGTCCTCGACGCGGCCGCGCTGCGATCGTCGACCGTCGACGCCGAGCGGGTGTCGTCGGCCGAGCTGTGCGTGCGGGCCGGCTATCTCGCGCTGCGCCACATCGCCGACTTCTTCGCCATCCCGTACGACCCCGACCCGGCGCCGACCGACCCGATCTCGATCCGGCGGGACGAGTTCGACGGCGTCTACGAGCGCCTCGCCGCGGCCGGGGTCCCTCTGAAGCCCGACCGCGACCAGGCGTGGCGTGACTTCGCCGGCTGGCGCGTCAACTACGACACCGTCCTGCTCGCGCTGGCCACCCTGACGATGGCCCCCGTCGCCCCGTGGTCCTCCGACCGCTCACCTCCCTTCCGCCGCGTCCCCGTGACCCGCCGGGGCCGCCGCCGCCGCCGCCGGGGCTGACCGGCGCCCCTCAGCGTTTTGTCAGCAGGAATTCACCCTGTCGGGTGAATTCCTGCTGACAGAAGGTCCAGGGCAGCCGGAGACGGCGTCATTGTCAGAGCCCCATGCTTCGATGTCGTCCCCGTGGACGATGTGCTGCGGGCGCTCGCCGAGCCGCAACATGCTGCGATCAGCCGCGTTCAAGTGCGTGGGGTCGGTGCGAGCTCGAACGCGATCGATCATCGTCTCGGCACCGCCGACTGGGAGGCGGCGACGGCCCGAGTGTTGCGGCTGGTCGGTGCGCCGCGGACGCCACAGCAGGACCTGATGGTGGCAGTTCTCGACGCCGGGCCCGGGTGTGTCGCGTCGTATCGCGCCGCCGCCGCGCTGTGGCGCTTGCCCGGCTTTCCGCTGGGACCGCTCGAGGTGAGCCGGCCGCGAGGTTGGTCGGGCCGCAGGCCGGCGAGAGCTCGTCTGCACGAGACGCGCTACTTGCCGGCGACGCACGTCACCGAGGTGAACGGCATCCCCGTAACCACGCTGCCGCGGACGCTGTTCGATCTCGCCGGCGTGCAAAAGCCAACCCGGATGGAGCGGCTCGTGAACACCGTCGCGGCGCGCTCACCCGCGGTTTTGTCCGGCCTTCACGAGATGCTCGACGAGCTGGCCGAGCACGGTCGCAACGGCATCGTCCTCATGCGCGAGATCCTCGAAAGGCTCCCCGTGGGTTGCATCCCGCCGACCGGTCTCGAGGAGCGTTTCAGCGCGCTTCTCGAAGAGGCCGGGGAGCCGCCGCTCGATCGCCAGATCGACCTCGGAGGTCACTCCTGGATCGGGCGTGTCGACTTCGTGGATCGTGCGCTCGGGCTCGTCGTCGAGGTCGACAGCGCCACCTATCACTCGAGTCCACTCGACCGCGAGGCCGACGCTCGCCGTGACGTCGAGCTGTTGGCCGCCGGCTGGAAGCGTGTCGAGCGAATCGCCGAAGAACAGATCTGGTATCGACCGTGGGAGCCGCCTGCGATTGTGCGCCGCGCTCGGGCGGCCCTCCGTGAGGCTTTTGTCAGCAGGAATCCACCCTCCGGGGTGGATTCCTGCTGACAAAACGCTGGCGGACAGTGGGGGGCGGCTGAGCCGGCTAGCGGAGGGCGAAGCCCAGCACCTGCTCGAGCTCGCGGAGGGCGGCGGCGGGGTCGGTGACCTTGATGGTGGTCATGCCGAGCTCGCGGGCGGGCTTGAGGTTGACGCCCAGGTCGTCGAGGAAGACGGCCTCCGGCGGCTCGATCTCGAGCTGCTCGCACGCGAGCTGGTAGAAGCGGGGGTCGGGCTTGCGGAAGCCGACACGACTCGACTCGACCACCACATCGAACAGCTCGGCCAGCTCCGCGGGCGCCTCAGAGCTGGCGGCGACGTTGTTCGTGAGCATCGCCGTCCGCAGTCCGCGGTCGCGGCAGCGCCTGATGGCCTCGACCATCTCCACGCGGACCTCGCCGTGCAACAGCGCCATCACCTCGGACGCGTCGAGCGTCCCGCCGGCGGCACGGGCCTCGTCCTCGAACAGCGCGCAGAACTCCTCGAACGCGATCTCGCTGCGCTCCAGCCGCGCCCACGCATTCGAGTCCGGGTTGGTTGCGTTGAGCCGGCGGATGAACCCGTCCGGCAGCCCGTGCTCGACCTCGTAGGCAGCGAAGCGCTCGAACGGCCCGGTGAAGATCACGCCCCCGACGTCCCAGAGGGTTGCCTTGATCACCCCAGTAGGTCCGACGCCACCGCCTGCCACAACTCGGTCGAGAGACCCAGCGACTCCTGGTCGACCTTCTCGTTGTCGCCGTGGAACATCGAGGAGAACTCGTCGAACGTGATGCGGTTGCTGAAGAGGCCGAAGCCGTACGCGGTCACGCCGAGCCGGCGGAAGAAGCGGGCGTCGGTGGCGCCCACCGTCATGTACGGCACGTTGCGGGCGCCGGGGTGCAGCTGCGACGCGACCCGCTGGAGGCTCTCCCAGAGGGGCGTCTCGACAGGAGACTCGGTGGACAGGTCGTTGCTGCGGTTGATGATCTCGACGTCGCCCGCGAGGTCGCCCATGGCCTCGCGCAGCATCGCCTCAACCTCGGGACCGGTATCGCCGGGCAGCGTGCGGATGTCGACGTCGAAGTCGACGAGATCGGGGATGACGTTGACCTTCGTGCCGCCCCGGACAACCGTCGGCGCGAAGGTCGTGTGCGTGCACGCGTGCGCCTGCCGCGCCAGCCCGATCATCGGCAGCGCCTCGCACATCTCGACGAAGCCCTCCGCGGTGAGGAACGGTGTGCTGAGGTCGGATGGGAAGTCCATGCCCTCGACGAAGCGGCGCCACGTGTCGTGGATCCGCGTTTCGGGACGGTAGGCGGCGATGCGACGCACGGCCTCGGCCGCCTTGACCAGCGCGTTGTCGGTGCGGAGCGGCTGCGAGCCGTGGCCGGGCGTTCCTCGCACCCGGAGAGTGCACCAGTACGTGCCCTTCTCGGCGACGATCACCGGCAGCTTCGGACCGGTGGGGCTCGGGATCGGTATGCCGCCGGACTCCGTCACCACGTAGTCGGCGCTCACGGCGTCGCGCTCGTGGTCAACCAGCCACTCGGCGCCGTAGGTGCCCAGCGCTTCCTCGTCGGCCACGGCGAGGTAGACGAGCGTGCCGCGCGGGCGGAAGCCGCCGTCGGCGAGATGGCGGGTGGCGACGGCCATCGACGCGGTGAGGTTGAGCATGTCGACCGCGCCCCGGCCCCACACCACGCCGTCGACGAGCTCGCCGCCGAACGGGTCGCGGTCCCAGCCGTCGGGGTTGACGGGGACGACGTCGGTGTGGCCCATCAGCAACAGCGCGGGCGCGTCGGGGTCGCGACCCTCGATGCGGGTGACGAGGCTCGCCCGCCCCGGCTCGGGCTCGTACCGCTCGAGGTCGAGCCCGGAGCCCTCGAGGTAGGACGCCAGCAGGTCGACGCTGCGCGCTTCGCCGCCCGACGCGAGCGTGCCGTCGTTCACGCACGCGTTCCGGATCAGCTGCTGAAGGAGGTCGGTGACCTCGGCAGTGGGATCGTCGACGCTGCTCGCGGTGCTCATCGGCTGCAGCGTAAGCGCGTGTCAGCCGAGCCTGGACAGGCCGCTCGGCTCGCGGAGGTCGACGGCCGCCACGGGCATCGGCCGGCCGAGGTGGAAGCCCTGGCCGAGGGGAACGCCGAGGTGGCGCAGGGCCTCGAGCTCCGCCTCGGTCTCGATGCCCTCGGCCACCACGACCGGGCCGGTGTCGCGCGCGAACGACACGAGGGCCGCCGCCAGCGACTGCCGCACCGGGTCGATGTCGATGCCGCGCGTGAGGCTGACGTCGAGCTTGATGAAGTCGGGGCTCAGCCGGACGATGTGGCGCAGGCTCGCGAACCCCGCGCCCGCGTCGTCGACCGCGAGCCGCACCCCGCGTCGCCGCAGCGTGTCGAGAGCGCGGGTGAGCACGTCGTAGTCGGCGACCTCCGCGTGCTCGGTCAGCTCGAGGACGATCCGTGCCGCCTCGGCGCCGTCGAGCACCTGCGCGAGGCGGGCCGAAAGAACCGTGCTCGGCGACACGTTGAGCGACAGGTAGCTACCGGGCGGGAGGTGCCCGAGCGCGGTGAGACCGGTCTCGAGGGCGGCGAGCTCGAGCTCGACGCCGAGGCCGACGGCGAGTGCCTCCCCGAAGATCACGTCGGGTGACCGGCGCTCGCGGCCGCCGAAGCGTGCGAGCGCCTCGGCGCCGACGCGGTGGCCGTCGTTGAGGTCGACGATCGGCTGGAGGACCGTCGTCAGCACGTCGCCGGCGGCGATCACCTGGCGAATACGGGCCTGGCGCTCGGCTCGCCAGCCGATGGGGCGGTGGGGCGAGAGGGCGCGGGCGACCGGGCCCACGCCCTCTTCGGCCGGCGCCGGCGACCGCGCTGTGTGGATCAGGGCGAGCGCGGCGACCACGAGGGCGGCCAGCACGGGCGCGACCGTGGCCGCGGGGAGGCCACCGACCGCGGTGAGGGTGGCCGTGTAGGCGGTGCCGCCGAGCACGACGACGAGGGCGACGGCGAGCGCCGCCGGTACGGGCGTCGCGGCTAGGGGCGGTATGCCCGATGAGGACCGCTGGTGGTCGAGCTCCTGGTTCGTCATTGACTCCCCGTGGTGGTCCCGCTCCCCGTAGTATTGACGGTTGGATGCAAGTTTGCCCCCTTGTGGGGGGCCGTGGGCGCCGAAATAGGCCATTCGGCCTATGAAGGGCCAGGAAGGGCGGGTTGGAGCGATGACGACGGGTGCACCTCTCACCGCCGCCCGCATCGTGGCGACCGAGGCCGACGAGCTGGCCGAGGCGTGGCGGGAGTGCTGCTACCGGCACCGTTCCCAGCAGCCCCTCGAAGCCAAGGCGATGCTCGGCGCCGTCGACTGGACCCTCCGGCACCGCGAGGCGCGGATGTGGGCCTCCGACCCGGTGCTCGAGTCGGTCGCAGAGAGCTTCGCCCGCCACGCCAACTCCGTGGAGGTGGCGGTGCGACAGATGCTGTGCCTCCGCGACACGCTCCAGCGGCGGGTCGTGCAACGGGTGCCGCTCGAGGAGCTGGCCGAGACGCAGGTCCTCGTCAACGGCGCGGTCGACTACGCCCTCGACATCGTCACGCAACGGGCGTCGGCACAGATCGAGGAGGCCGCCTTCCTCGACCCGCTCACGTCGCTGCTCAACCGTCGGGCGATGGAGCGCGACCTGGCGCGCGAGCTGGGCCACGCCTCCCGCTACGGACGCGACCTCGGCGTCGTCGGAATCGACCTCGACGGGCTCAAGCGCGTGAACGACGAGCTGGGTCACGCGGCCGGTGACGCTGCATTGCGCGCGTTGGCCGAGGCGCTGCGCGCCGCGATCCGCGCCGGCGACGAGGCCTACCGCACCGGCGGCGACGAGTTCGTGCTGCTGCTGCGCGAGACGAAGCGCGAAGACGTGCCCGCCGTCACCGAACGCGCCCTGGCCGCAGGCGCGCCGCCGTTCAGCTGGGGCGCCGCCCATTACCCGGTCGACGGCAGCGAGCCCAACGAGCTGGCGCTCGTCGCCGACCGCCGCCTCTACCAGGCGCGCTCGATCCGTCGCCGCGAGCTGCCGCCGGCTGTCGCCGTGCCGCCGCCGCCCGCCGTCTCGCGCTGGCCGGCCCGCCCGGCGCTCGCCGGCGCCCTTCGGGCCGCAGTCACGGCCGTCCCCCTCGTGGTCGCGCTGGTGGTGGCGCTGGCCGTCAGTCGGGCACTTCCGCCGCCCACCAGTTGGCTGCAGGCTGCGGCGTGGTTCGCGGTCGTGCTGGCGTCCTCGGCGGCGGCTGCCGCCGTCGTCGACCGGGCTGCCCGGCGGCTCCTGCCGTTGTCCGCGCTGCTCAAGCTGTCGATGCTGTTCCCCGACCGCGCGCCGTCGCGTTTCGCGGTCGCGCTCCGCGCCGGCAGCACACGCGAGCTCGAGACTCGACTGCTCGAGGCCCGCGACCGCGGCATCGACGACGAGCCGGCGAAGGCGGCCGCCGACGTCCTGGTGCTGGCGGCGGCCCTGAGTGCCCACGACGTCCGGACGCGCGGCCACTCCGAGCGGGTCCGCGCCTATACCGAGCTCATCGCCGAGCAGATGGGGCTGTCGCCGGACGAGCGCGACCGTCTCCGGTGGGCGAGCCTCCTCCACGACATCGGCAAGGTCTCGGTCCAACCCACGATCCTGAACAAGCGGGGCCCGCTCGACGAGCACGAGCTCGCCACCATCCACCGGCACCCGCGCGAGGGGGCTCGCATCACCGCGCCGCTCCGTCGCTGGCTCGGGCCGTGGGCGCGGGTGGTCGAGCAACACCACGAGCACTGGGACGGCAGTGGCTATCCGGGTGGCCTCGCCGGCGACGACATCGTGCTCGGCGCCCGCATAGTCGCCGTCGCCGACGCGTTCGACGTGATGACGACGCCGCGCCCGTACGGCACGGCGGTGGCGCCCGCCGCGGCCCGTGCCGAGCTCGCCGCCAACGCCGGTGGCCAGTTCGATCCCGGCGTGGTCCGCGCCTTCCTCGAGGTGTCGCTTGGGCGGGTGCGGCGCGCCATGGGGATGCTTCCCGCTCTCGCCGGCGTCTCCGCGCTCGCGTTCCTCGTCGCTCCGGTGGTGCGGTTGGGGCGGTGGGCGCGCCCCATGGCTCTCGCCGGCGTCACCGTCGCCGGGTCGGTCACGGTGGCCGCCATCGAGCTGCCCGCCGTCACCGCGCCCGCGGTCGTAGCCGCGCCCGCTCCTCACGTCCGCCGTCCGTTCGCGTTCCGCAGCGTCCCGTCCCGTCCCGGCACCGTGTCGCCCGCGGCACCGGCCACGGCACCGGCGGGCTCGAGCGTCGTCGTGCCGGCGGGATGGCGGCCGCTGGCAACAACCGGCACGCCCACCCCGCTTGTGCCCGCCACGTTCCTGCCGGCGACGCGTCCGATATCCGTCACCACCCCCTTCCCGCCGCCACCCGCTGCACCGGCTCCGCCCGCGGGGCCGACCGCCGCGCCCGACCACGCGGTCACGAAAGGTCACCATCCTGTACGGATCGCGGTGCTGGCCAACGACGTCGACCACGTCGCCGCCCTCGTGCCGAACTCGCTGACGATCGCCGCCGCGCCCGCTGTCGGCCGGGCCCGTGTCACGGGCGCGCACGGCCTCATCTACCAGGCGTCCGACAGCCACTTCCGCGGGGTCGTCGCGTTCTCCTACCGCGTGTGCGACACGCGTGGTGCCTGCTCGATCGGTCGGGTGACGGTCGACGTCACGTAGCCATGGTGCTCCGCCGCGCGCGGGGATGATTGACTGACGCACGATGCCTGCAGATGGCCAGGGCACCCACGTCGTCGTTGACGGCTCCAACCTCGCGACCGAGGGCCGCTCGGTACCGAGCCTCGCACAGCTGAAGGAGGCAGTCGCCGCCTTCAAGGAGGAACATCCCGACGACAACGTCACCGTTGTGGTCGACGCCTCGTTCGGCTACCGCGTCGACGAGCCCGAACGGCCCGAGTTCGAGGCGGCCGAGGCCGAGGGCGAGTACGTCTCACCGCCGGCGGGCGCCATCGGACGCGGCGACGGGTTCCTCCTGCAGATCGCCGATCGGACGGGCGCGGTCGTGTTGTCGAACGACTCGTTCCAGGAGTTCCACGGCACCTACGACTGGCTCTTCGAGCGAGGCCGGCTGATCGGCGGCAAGCCGGTGCCCGGCGTGGGATGGATCTTCTCGCTGCGCACGCCGGTGCGTGGGCCGCGGAGCCGGGACGCGGTGAAGGACAAGAAGAAGAAGGACCAGGCCGACAAGGCGAAGGTCGAGAAGGCGATCGCCGAGGCGAAGGAGGAGGCGCTGGAGCCCGGTGCGCGTTCGCCCCGGCGCCGCGGTGGACGGCGGGGCAAGGCCGGGCCGCCGCCTGGCGCGGTCAACGAGCCGCTCACGTTCATCACGTTCATCGCCGAGCACCGGCTGGGGGACGAGGTCGAGGGCGAGGTCGATCGCTTCTCGTCGCATGGCGCGTTCGTCGTCATCGACGGGGCGACGTGCTACGTGCCACTCGCAGCGATGGGTGAGCCACCGCCGAGGAGCGCGCGTGAGGCCTTCAAACGCGGCGACCGTCTCCGGTTCGTGGTCCAGGCGCTGGACGCCCCGCGTCGGGGCATCGAGCTGGCGCTTCCCGGCTACGCGCGCGTCGCCGCGGTGCCGACCGAGGAGACGGTGGCCGCCGAGATCCACGAGGGCGCGGCCAAGAAGCAGACGCGCGGCAAGAAGAAGAAGGCGGCGGCCGCGAAGCCCGCCGAGAAGAAGAAGGCCGCGCCGGCCAAGAAGGCGGCCAAGAAGCAGCAGACGCGCGCGACGAAGAAGGCGGCGGCCGCCAAACCCGTCCAGAAGAAGAAGGCCGCGCCGGCCAAGAAGAAGGCTGCGCCCACCAAGAAGCAGGTGCCGGCGAAGAAGAAGGCCCCGGCAAAGAAAGCAGCGGCAGCGCCGAAGAAGGCGGCCGGCCCTCGGAGGAACCCGGCCAAGAAGGGGCGGTGACCCGCTCGGTCAGCTTCCACGTGGTGGTGCTAGAGCGACTGCAGGACGGCTAGCACCTCGGCGTTTGGCGCCGTCTGCCACTGCTGGGTGCCGATCATGTCGAAGCGCACCACCCCATCGGCGTCGACGACGAACAGCGCGGGGCGCTGCCCCAGCGACATCATCGTGCTGGCGACGTCATAGGCGTCGAACACCGTGTGCCGGTCGTCGACAAGGAGCGGATACGGAAGCGGGTTGGAGCCGAGGAACTTCTCGGACGCGCTCATCGACTCGGGCGCGATGGCCAGGATCTCCGCCCCCATGTCGGTGAACCGCTCGTAGTCGTCGCGCAACTGCGCGAGGTGCCGGCGGCAGAACGGTCAGAGGAAGCCGCGGAGGAACGCGAGCACCACCGGCCGGCCGCGGAAGTCGGTGAGCGACACCCGGGCACCGCCGACCTGCGTCAGTGTGAAGTCGGGTGCAGGCGAGCCCTTCGGCGCACTGCGACTCCCTACCGCCACGTGATCGACGCTAACGGCTCATGTACGCGAGTGCATGCGGACGACGATCCGCTCGATCGTGGCCCGCGGTTGCGCTCCCGGAAGGAGCAGGCGTCCGTCGAGCAACCACGCCGGCGTGCCGGTGACGCCGATCTCGTCGGCGAGACGCATCGACTCGTCGACGGTGGCGCGCATGGTCCCGCTCTCGACCGTGGCCCGCACCGCGCCGGCGTCGACCCCGACGCCGGCTACCAGCTCGTCGAGCACGTCGGGGTCACCGAGGAACCTGCCTTCGACGAAGTGGGCGGCGAACAGCGCCCGGTCGAGCGCGGGGAACGCGTCGGGGTGATCGCGCCGGACGCACTCGGCGGTCTCGAGGGCGCGTCTGGTGTTCGGGATCCGCTCGGGTCGCCGGAACGGCAGCCCGGCCGTGACGCACTCGCTCTCGATCCGTGCGTACATCGCCTCGGCCTCGGCGTACCGCGCGCCCCAGCGCTCCTTCAGCGACAGCCCCACCTCCGGGACGCGGGGGTGCAGCTCGTACGGCAACGCGGTGATGGTGAAGCCGAGGTCACGCAGCAGGGCCGACCGATCCAGGCCGACGTAGCACCACGGTCAGAGGTAGTCGCTCCACA
>VAXF01000019.1 GCA_005888395.1 Actinomycetota bacterium
GCCAGGCCGCGGAACGTCGGCAGCGAGATGATGGCGGCCACGCCGGCCGACACCGACACGGCGACCGTGAGCACATAGTCGACGAGCAGCGACGCGCCGGCGACCAGCGACGGGTACTCGCCGAGGTTCTCGCGACTCACGATGTAGGAGCCGCCGCCGCTCGGGTAGGCGTAGATCGTCTGCCGGTACGAGCTGACGACGATGGCGAGCATGACCGCGACGACGAACAGGATCTCCTCGGTCGCGTATGCCGTCGACGAGATGGCATCCGACGAGAAGGTGGCGAGCGCGATCCGCTTGGGCAGGAGCTGGTGCTCCTGGTCGACGGTGGCGATGGGTCGACCGACCAGCAGCCGCTTCAGCATCACGTACACACGCGGACGATACGCCGCGGTCCGAGTTGTGCCCCACCTCTGGGGCGTGTTGCATATCGCCTCGTGCACGTCGTGGTGGTGGGCTGCGGGCGGGTCGGCTCCGAGCTGGCCCTGGCGCTGGAGCGCGAGGGTCACACCGTGGCCGTCATCGACAAGAACCGCAACGCCTTCCGCCGGCTCCCGGAGCGCTTCACGGGCCGGGCCGTCCTCGGCTTCGGCTTCGACCGTGACGATCTCGAGCAAGCGGGCATCCGCGAAGCGGAGGCGCTGGCCGCGGTGACCAGCGGTGACAACTCCAACATCCTCACCGCGAGGATCGCCCGCGAGACCTACAAGATCCCTCACGTGGTGGCCCGCATCTACGACCCGCGCCGGGCGATCATCTACCAGCGCCTCGGCATCCCGACGGTTGCCACCGTTGCCTGGACGACCGACCAGGTGCTCCGCCGTCTGATGCCCGAGCGCTATGCCACCGAGTGGACCGACGCGACCGGCACGATCGTCCTCATCGAGCGCGAGTTGCCCGAGGCGTGGGCAGGACGAAAGCTGGCGGGCCTCACCGAGAGCGACCGCTTTCGTGTGGTCTCGGTGAGCCGAGGCGGTGAGGCGCGGCTCGCGGGCGCCGAGCTCGTCGGGCAGGAGGGCGACCTGCTGCACCTCGCCGTGCGCAAGGACGCCCTCGACGAGCTCGAGGCCCGCTTGGGCGACCCCACGGCGGTGGGGCACCCGTGAAGGTCGCCATCGCCGGCGCCGGCAACGTCGGCACCTTCATCGCGTCCGATCTCAAGGCCGCCGGCCACGACGTGCTCCTGATCGAGGAGAACCCCGACCTGGTCGCCCGGCTGCGGCCCACGATCGACGTGCGCTGGTTCATCGCCGACGCGTGCGAGGTGAAGTCGCTGCACGAGGCGAACCTCCAGGAGGTCGACGTGGTGGTGGCCGCCACCGGCGACGACGAGGACAACCTCGTCATCTCGCTGCTCGCCAAGCAGGAGTTCGCCGTGCCCCGCGTCGTGGCCCGCGTCAACCACCCGCAGAACGACTGGCTGTTCAACGAGGCGTGGGGCGTCGACGTGTCCGTGTCCACCCCGCACCTGCTGACGGCGCTCGTCGAAGAGGCGGTCTCGGTGGGCTCCCTCGTCAGGCTGCTGCAGTTCCAGGACGCCCGGCTCGTCGAGGTCACCCTCGCCGACGGCTCCCCTGCCGTTGGGAAGACCGTCGCCGAGCTCGGGATGCCGCGCGACGCCACAGTGGTGGCCGTCGTCCGCGAGCGTCACGTCATCGTCCCCCGCGGCGAGACCCTGATCCAGGCCGGCGACGAGGTGCTGGTGCTCGTGACGCCGGAGTCGGAGGAGCCGGTGAAGGCCCTCCTGATCGGAGCGGGCTAGCTAGAGCAATTCGTAGCGGGGGTTGTAGAAGATCAACCGGCCGCCGGGACCACCGGGGGCGCCCCTGCCGCTGATCACCAGGCGACGGCCAGGTGTCACCCCCGCGATCCGGCGGCGCCCCGTCCAGCTGGCGGCGACAGTGCCCGTGCCGTCGGAGATGGTGGCCTCGAGCGACGGCGAACCGGCGCGCGGCACGATGCGCAGCGTCGTGATCTCACCGACGAGGGCGGCCTCCTCGCGTGGTACCAGCTCGGCGATCGGCGTCACACCGGGCAGCGCGGCGCAGAAGTCGCGCAGGCGGGCCTGGTCGAGCTGCGACACGGGCACGGAGAGTCGCTGGAACAGCTTCTTGATCGCCACGGACGCGCGGTTCGCTCAGTTGTCGGCGTCGCCGTGGTGCATCACGAGCTTCACCGCCGTGCCCTCCGACGAGGAGCTGAACTCGACGTCGTCGACCAGGGCACGGATGAGCGGGATGCCGAGCCCGCGCTCGAAGTTCAGCCGCTCGGGGTCGGTGACCGGAGGATGGTCGGGCAGCTTCGCCAGGTCGAACCCTGCGCCGCGGTCCTCGATGAGGACCTCGAGGTGCTCGTCGGCGTCGCGGCAGCGCACGAGCACACGCTCGGCGGTGTCGGCGGCACCGTGGGCCTCGATGGCGTTGGTGCACGCCTCCGAGACGGCGATCTTCAGGTCGTCGATGCGGTCCTCGGGCAGGACCGCGGTCGATGCCGCGAAGGAGGACACGAGGAGTCGAGCGAGGGCCACGAACTCGAGCCGAGCGGGGATCTCGAGCTCCACGACCTCGTCCACCTCCTCGTCACGCAGCGAGAGCGTCGTCGACGGTCTCGTGAATCGAGAACACCTTCGTCAGACCCGTGATCTCGAAGACCTTGAGGATCCGACGCTGGGTGCACACGAGCGCAAGCTCACCGTCGTGGCTTCGCACCCGCTTCAGGCCGCCAACCAGCACGCCGAGGCCCGTGGAGTCGAGGAAGTCGACGCCCTCGAGGTCGACGAGGATCCGGTGATGGCCCTGGCTCACGAGCTCGATCAGCCGCTCGCGGAAGCGGGGGGCGGTGTAGACGTCGACCTCGCCGCGGACGGCGAGAATCGCCCACCCCTCCCGCTCGGTGACATCGAGCCCGAGGTCCATCGACGGCTCCTCTTCCAACGCGACGCGCATATTTGCGCGCTACCCCTCCACGACCTGGGCAAACCTAGCAAGTGAAGGAGAGATCACACGGGCCCACGCCCCTCCCGCTCGGCGACGCGAGCCGCGAGCCATCGCAGCTGAAGAGCGAGAACGAAGAGCAACGCCCCGGCCGCTGACGACAGCAGGAAGCCACGCCGCCCGCCCAGGCCGCCCTCCGGCGGTCCGAGCTCGCGCAGCGGCTCCGGCGGCGCGCCCGGCCGGCCGGTGGCGAACGGGAGCTTGTTCGAGTACCCCGGGTCGGGCGCCGGAAGTGTCGCCTGCGCACGAAGCGCGTCGAAACCGGAGAGGTCGATGTGGCCGGCTCGGGCGAACTGCGGATCGGCCTTGGCGGCGCCGGCCGTGCCGGGCGCGCCCGGTCGAGCTACTGCCGCCGTGCCGGACGGGGCCGCGGGCTTGGCCGGCGCGGTCGTGGGAGGGGACACGGGTCCGGCAACCGACGGGTCGGACGTGATCGCGGTGCGGGCGTCCTCGTCGCCGTTGTCGCGCACCGCCTGTACCGCGTAGCGATACCCGTTGGCCGCCGCGCCCTTGTCGACGTAGGACACCGGGTCGTTGCACGCGCCGGCGCGCACCTGACCGACCGGGCGCGCCGCGCCCCCGCTCGACCGCGACACGACGTAGCCGATGAGGTCGGGCTCGCAGTTGCCGGTCCAGTTGAGGGCGATGTCCTGTCCGCTCGCCCTGGCCGAGAGCCCCCGCGGAGCAGCGGGCGGCACCGCGAGGGCGAAGCGCACCGTGAGCGTCGCGGGCGCCGCGTCGCGATGGGTGACGTCGGTCTTGCCCGTCGCGTACGCGGTGAGGATGTAGTGGCCGTTGTACGGCAGGTCCGGCGTCCACGAGAACGTCACGTGGTTGAGGTTCGAGCAGTCGACCGGGCTCGGCGACGGCGGCTTGGCGCAGTCGACCGTGACCGACGTGCCGATGCCATTGTCGCGTGCGGCAGACAGCGAGACGGTGGCGATGCCCGGACCGCCATGGTCGAACGCGCCCGTGATGATGGGACCGGTGCGCAGGGGGCTCGCGTACGACGGGTCGTCGGCCGGCGCCGTCACCGTGCCGGTGACGGGATCGGCGAGGGCGGGTCTCGCGAGCACCAACGTGAGCGCGAGCGCGGCACCGGCAGCGGCGGCGATCCGGGCCCGGCCCATCGGGTCAGGCTCCGCCGTCGTGTGCATACACGGCGCGGATGATGATGCGGTGCGACGCCGAGCCCTTGGGGTGGCACGACGTCAAGGTGAGCTCGCGGTCACGCGTCGGGTCGATCACCGAGAAGTCGTTCGGCTCGACGATGAACGGCGCTCGGCTGATGGCGTATGTGCAGGTTCCGATCGGTGTCTCGAGGACCACGACGTCGCCGGCCTTGAGCCGGTCGATGTTGGCGAAAGGCTTGCCGTAGGTGGTCCGGTGGCCGGCGATGGCGACGTTTCCCTGCTCGCACGGGAGCGGCGTCTCGGGGTAGTGGCCGGCACCGGCCCGGAGGGCGCTGGCCGAGGTTCCCTCGACGACCACCACGTCGACGCCGAGGGCCGGGATGCGGAGGCGCGTGAGGCTGTCGCCGGTGCCGACCCGGCGCTCGCGGTACGCCTGCTCCAGCGCGGGGCTCGCGAGCTGGCGGTCGAGGCGGGCCTGGAGCCGGTCCTGGTAGATGTTCGTGGCGAACGGGTAGGCGAGGAGCCCGAGGCCGAGCAGCAGGAGGCCCACGGAGATCCCCGACAGCACGCGCCGCGCCCACGGCCGCGTGCGCAATGCGTCGACCACGAAGCCGACCGCGTCGACACGCGGGCGTTCGGGCACCGTCGACCTCATGGACGTCTCAGGGTACGGCCGGGCGAACCCTCAGCGACGGGCAAGGCGCCGCGTGGACGCGGCCAGGGCGACGACGCCGAGGGCGAGCGGCCAGAGTGGCAGGCCGCCCGTGCGGGGGAGCGACTTCGGGGCGGCGATCGGCGAGGCCTTCGACGCCGGTGTTCCCTCGACGCCCGCCTCCGCGTGGGCGAGCTCGAGCACGACCCCGCCGCTGACGCCCTGGAGCAGGTCGAGCTTCACGCCGTCGGCCACGGCGACCGACTTGCCGCCGGCGGTGCTGGTGCTGCCGTCGCCCGCGATCACGCATGACTTGAGCGGTGTTCCGTCGAGGATGCAGACCGTCTGGCCCACGGTGACCGGGATCTCCTGGCTCAGCGCCGGCGTCGACACGCGAATCGTGGCGATCGCAGGGGTGTACTTCGCCGTGCTCGCGCCCGTGCTCCGGTCGTAGGTCGACACCGCATGGGCGTCGCCGATGATGATGCTCGCCACGGGGAGCCCGTTGAGGCCGCCCTGGGGAAGGATGTCGACCTGTCCACCTGCGGCGCTGCTGCTCGACGTCACGATCTGCTTCTGGGCGGTGGCGTCGGTGGTCGTCTTGCCGATGCGGACGGCCAGCGTCTCGGTCTGGTCGAGGGCGTCGAGCAGATTCCCGACCGTGGAGGTGATCGGCACCGGGAGCTGGTCGAGGCCCGGCAGCGCGTCGAGGACACCCTTGAGCTCTAACGCGACCGGCTGGATGATCGTGCCCAGGACCTTGTCGGCGTGGAGGTCGATCGAGGCGACCGAGCCCTCGCCGGACGCGAGCGGGAGCCCGTCCTTGATCTGGGCGATCGACGATGAGCAGGCCAGCCCGGCGCTGAGGAGACCGCCCGTCTGCTCGGGGAGCACCGCGGGCCCGCACTGCTCGCGGGACGAAGAGTCGGGCGACGCGCTGGTGGCCGACGCCTCACTCACGGTCGAGGGCACGGCGAGCTGGCCGGCGGCGTTGGCCTTGGCGGTCAGCACCGAGCTGGCCGTCGCCGCCGCGCTGCCGAACGTGAGCTTGTTGCCCAATACCGACAGGTCGAGCGCCCGGCCGGCTGCGTTGCCGAGATAGACCTCGGCGGTGTCGGCCTGTGCCGGTACCGCGACGAACGCCGTCGCGAGAACCAGCGCGGCAATCACCGCCCCCCGTCGCCAGATGCTGCGCATGTGTCTCTTCCCTTTCGCCCCGCGGAACTCAAGATTTCGCCGGAAGTCTGCGTAGTCCTTCTCCCGGTTCAAACCTCGGCCGCGCAAAATGAGGCGTTCGACCTAATCCTCCACGCGCATGCTGGCCTTCGCGGTGAGGCGGACGTCGCCCAGGAGGACGCCCGCCAGCGGGACGTCGGTGGCCGAGCGGTAGGTGAGGTCGGCTTCGACCCGGCTCCCGGGCCGGCCCCGACCGCGCAGCTGCACCGTGAGGCGGCGGGCGTCGAGCCCGGAGGACGCGACGGCGGCCCGGCTGGCGGCGTCGGGCACGGCGTCGACCGCCGCCTCCCGCGCCGCCTCCCGCGCCGCGTGCACCACCAGCACCTGGTCGCGGACGACCAGCCCCACCTGCACGAGCACGAGCAGGAGGAGGGCGACGAGCGGCAGGACGAGGGCCAGCTCGACCGCCGCCTGGCCCTCGTCGCTCGCGGTGGCGCCCGTCACTTCACCTCGGCGAGGAGCTTCTCGACCACCGAGTCGAGCAGCTTGCCGATGCGGTTGGTGTGGGTGGCCCAGGCCACGAGCAGGAGGGCGACCGCCGCCGCTCCGAGCAGCACGAGCGCGTACTCGGCGGTGGCCTGCCCCTCGTCGCCGTGACCGCGGGCGACGAACCAGGACTGAAAGAAGACGTAGACGGTGAGCACGAGGCTCCTTTCGGAGAGGTGGTCAGGGATGCAGCTGGCGCAGTGCGCCGGCGACGAGTGGCGCCACCGTGAGCAGCGCGAAGGCGGGAAGCGTGCACGTGACGAGGGGGAAGAGGAGCTTGACCGGCACCCGGCGGGCGGCCTCCTCGGCCCGGCGACGGCGCTGACGCCGGACGTCGTCGGCGAGGTGGCCGAGACCGGCGGCGAGCGACGCCCCATACCGCTCGGACGCGACAAGGGCGGTGACGAGCGGGCGCACGGATTCTCCGGCGCGTGCCGGGAGATCGTCGAGCGCGTCCGCGAGCCGGCGACCGAGGCGATGCTCGTCGCAGACACGACACAGTTCCGCGCCGAGCGGGCCCTCGGCACGCCGGGCCACGGCAGCGACGGCGAGCGGCACGGTGAGGCCGGCGTCGACAGCGAGCACAACCAGGTCGACGACCTCGGGCAGGTCGGCGGCGAACGCCGCGAGCCGCCGGCGCTCGGCGCGCCGGGCGCGTGCGATGGGCAGCCACCAGGCCCCGATCGCGACCAGCGGCGCGGCGGCCGGGACGACAGGCAGGCAGACAGCGGCGGCGAGCGCGGCGAGGGCCGACCGCCGCGGGACCCGGGCCGGCAACCACCGGGCGAGTCGCTCGGGAAGCGACGACCCCTGCGGGGCGGACGCGCTGCTGGGCGCCGAGACGAGCGCCCGCCCGGGGAGGCGGGCCGGCAGTAGGGCCCGCACCCGCGCCGGCGCAGGACGGTGGCGACGGGCGGCCACCAGCACGAGCCCGACCCAGGCCGGCGCCAGCAGCAGCGCCGCGCTCATGACGGACGGGTGAGCCGTGCCATCCACAGCGCGGCCAGCGCGTCGAGCGCGAGGCCGGTGGCGAGGAAGGCGAGGCCAACAGGGGTGCGAAAGAGAAACGTCGCCGTGCGCGGGTCGACGGTGGACGAGAGCGCGCAGAACGCGAGCGGGGCGAGCGTGATGACGACGGCCGAGATGCGTGCCTGCGACGAGAGCGCCCGGAGCTCTCCCGCGACCGCCAACTGGTCGCGGATGGTGCCGGCCACGCCGTCGACCGCGCGCGCCTGCGCGCCCCCCGTCTCCGAACCGAGGCAGAGCGCGGCAGACGCGAGGCGCACACCGGCCAGCGGCCGGGCTCCGGCCCAACCCTCGAGGCCGTCGACGAGGGCGACGCCGTGGGCCGCGGCGCGCGCGATGTCGCGCAGGTCGTCGCCCAGCGGTGCCGGCGTGCTCTCGCCTGCCTCCCCGATCGCCTGTCGCAGCGACGCTCCCGAGCGGAGGCTGCGGGCGACGGCGTCGAGCGCGCCCGGCAGCGCGGCCTCGACGCGCGCGTCACCTCTCCCGCGCCAGAGCCGCCGCAGGCAAGCGGCGCCGGCGGGGCGGCGCCGGGACCGCCGACGATCGCGCCGGCCGCAGCCGCGACGAACGGCGCCGCGAGCAGCCCCGACCACACGGCGGCCGCCGGGAGGTCGACCCCCATGTCGGCCAGATCGGCGGCGAGCCATGAAGGTGGCGCGGGCAGGGGGAGGGGCGATGGGGCGGGCCCTATCCCCGGCCCGCCTCCACGGGCGGGCCCTGTCCCCGGCCCGCCTCCACGGGCGGGCCCTGGCGCGAGCCGGGCGGCGACGTCGGCGCCGGCCTGACGGCGGCGAGCTCGTTGCAGCGCGGCGAGGGACGCCAGCACCAACGCGCTGACGACCGGCGCGGGCCCGAAGGTCATCGCTCCAACCACGACCCGGACGCCTGCGGCGCGCCCGCGAGCCGGGGCGGCCGCGAAGGCAGCGCCTCCAGTCCCCCGGTGCCGCCGAGCGCACGCGTTCGCGACCCGCTCTCGCCGTCGACGACCTCGGCCACCTCGGTGACGACGCGGCGGCCGCCGGCCATGCGGCTGACCTGCACGACGAGGTCGAGCGACGACAGAACCTGCTCGCGCACGGCCGCGAGCGGAAGGGCTGTCTCGTCCATGAGCACCATGGTCTCGAGTCGCCGCAGCGCGTCGCCGGGCGAGTTGGCGTGGCACGTCGACAGCGAGCCTTCGTGGCCCGTGTTCATGGCCTGCAACATGTCGAGCGCCTCGGCGCCACGAACCTCGCCGACGACGATGCGATCGGGACGCATGCGCAGCGCATTGCGCACGAGATCGCGGACACGCACCTCGCCCGCGCCCTCGGCATTGGCGGGTCGGGCCTCGAGCCGCACGACGTGGTCACCGGGCAGGCGCAGCTCGGCCGCGTCCTCGACGGTGACGACGCGCTCCCCCGCGGGGATCTCGCCCGCCAGCGCGTTGAGCAGCGTCGTCTTGCCCGCGCCCGTGCCGCCCGAGACCAGCAGGTTGAGCCGCGCCCGCACCGCCCACCGGAGCAACGCGGCGACGCCGGCCGCGCAGAAGGCGGCAAGCGGCACGGCGACGGCGCCGAAGCGCCGGATCGTGAGGCACGGACCGTCGATCGCGAGCGGCGGGACCACGGCGTTCACCCGCGAGCCGTCGGGCAGGCGGGCGTCGACGATCGGCGCCGCCCGGTCGGCGCGCAACCCGAGAGGCGAGACGATCTTCTCGATCAGGTGCTCGATGGCCCGCTCGTCTAGAGCGATCTCGACGCGCTCGAGGGCGCCGGCCCGTTCGACCCAGACCCGCCCGGGGCCGTTGACCATCACTTCGGTGACGGTGGGGTCGGCGAGCAACGGCTCGAGCGGGCCCAGCCCGCTGATGGTGGCGACCACGTCGGCGACCAACCGCTCGTGTGCGGCCGCGCCGAGGAGCGGCGCCTCGTCGCGCACCAGGTGCGCGACCTGTTCGAGCGCGGGAGCGGCGGACCGCTGGTCGAGGAGGCGCGCCTGCACGCGCTGAGCGACGCCGGCCCCGTGAGTGCTCATGCCGCGTTCTTCAGGCCGCGCTCGAGCTCGGCCGGCAACCGGCCCGCGAGCAGCCCGGCGTCGACGGCGCGCGCGACCGTCGAGTCGACCTCGACCACGGCACGCACGGGAACACCGAGCACGTCTTCGACGTCGGCCCGGCTCAGGGCCCGCCCTCGTTCCTCGACCAGCACCACCCCCGAGGGGCGAATGGGCGCGGCGACAGCGCGTCGGAGAGCGAGATAGCACGGACGCACCACGAGCAGCGAGCGCGTGGCAGCGGCCGCCAGCGCCTGCGCGACGAACCCGGGGCCGACGCCACAGTCGGCGACCACCGGGCGTTCGTCGGCCTGCAGCGCGCCGGCGAGTGCTTCGACGCGTGCCGTGGGCGGCTCGTGGACGGAGCCACGCGGCAGCACGCGAACGCCGGGCGCGGCGTCGACTTCGAGACGCGCAAGAGCGTCGACCTCGACGTCGTCGGCCGCCGCCAGCCAGTCGGTGACTCCGGCGCCGGGCGGCTCCGCCATGCCGAGCGCGGCCGGAACGTCGCCCGCCAGGTCGACGATGAGCGCGCCACCCGCCGCGTCGCGTGAAAGAAGCAGCCCGAGGGCGGCCGACACCACGGTGGTGCCGCTCCCGCCCTTCACGGACCAGCAGGCGATGAGCACTTCCCCTCCCGGGCGCGAAAGAGCACGTGAGGGGGAAGGGAACGGGCGCAGCATACGGGTGGCGGGCGCGTCCGACAAGGCCCAATCGCGGCCATATCCTCGACTCGTGGGAAGCAGCGCGGCGTTCTTCGACCTCGACAAGACCGTGATCGCCCGCGCGTCGATGGTCGCGTTCGGCGGGCCGTTCCGGCGCCACGGGCTGCTCTCGCGCCGGCTGCTACTGCGCGCGCTTTGGGGCCAGCTCGTCTATCTCCAGCTCGGCGCCGACGAGCAGAAGCTGGCGCGCATGCGCGATTCGGTGCTGGCCCTGACCAAAGGTTGGGAGCAGGCGCGCATCAGCGCGATCGTGCGCGAGACGCTCGAAGAGGTGGTCGAGCCGATCACCTTCGCCGAGGCGCTGGCGCTCATCGACGAGCACCGGGCCGCCGGCCGGAAGGTCTTCATCGTCTCCGCGTCGCCCGAAGAGATCGTCACTCCGCTCTCACGCCACCTCGGCGCCGACGAGGCGATCGCCAGCCGGGCCAAGCTCGACGGCGAGGGTCGCTACACCGGCGAGATGGAGTTCTACGCCTACGGGCCGGCGAAGGCCGAAGCGATGCAGCGGGTCGCCGCCGACGAGGGCATCGACCTCGACGCGTCCTACGCGTACTCCGACTCGGCCACCGACCTGCCGATGCTCGAGGTCGTCGGCCATCCCGTGGCCGTGAACCCCGACCGCGAGCTGGCGCGCGTCGCACGTGAACGCGCGTGGGAGGTGCGCCAGTTCGTGCAGCCGGTGCGCCTGCGCGACCGCGTGCCGGTGCCGCCGGCGGCACCTGCGGCCGTCGGTGGGGGCGTGCTGGCCGCGACCGCGGCCGGCGCGCTGTGGTGGTGGCTTCGTCAGCGCCCCCCAACCCCACCGCCGCCCAGCCGGTGGGACCGCGCCATCGGCGCAGCTACGCGGCGCGCACCTTCCTTGCCGCGACGACGCCGAGAGCGATGAGGATGGCCAGCAGCAGGAGCTTCTTCATGGCCGAACCATAACCACCGAACGCCTAGCGTGCCGCCCGGAGGTGTCCGGCGACCTGGTGGCGCCCCCCGCCTTCAAAGCGGGTGAGTGAGGCGATCCCTCACTGGCGGGTTCGATTCCCGTCCACCTCCGCGTAAGCGACGGCGAAGGCGCGAAAAGAGCCCCGGCTCGGCCGGGGCTCTTTGTGATCGCCTGTTGGCGGCGAGGCTAGACGGCCAGAAGGTCGCGGGCGCCCGTGTCGCTGGAGGGGTGGCGCAGCTTCGACATCGCCCGGGCCTCGATCTGGCGGATGCGCTCACGGGTGAGGTTGAAGTGCTCGCCGACCTCCTCGAGGGTGCGGGGCTCGCCGCGGTCGAGTCCGAAACGCAGCTTGAGGATCTCGCGCTCGCGGTCGTCGAGCGGAGCGAGCAGGCGCGCGATCTCGTCGGGCAGCAGGGCCGTGGCCGCCACCTCGAACGGCGACTCGGCCGAGCGGTCCTCGACAACATCGCCCAGCTCGGCGTCGCCGTCCTCGCGCAGCGGCTCCGACAGCGACAGCGGCTCGGCCGCGAACCGGAGTGCCTCGGTGACCTTGTCCTCGGGCATCTCGACCTCGGCCGACAGCTCCGAGAGCGTGGCCGGGCGGCCGAGCTTCAACTCGAGCCGGGCACGAGCCTTCTGCAACCGGGCCAGCGTGTCGCCGGCGTGCACCGGCAACCGGATGGTGCGGCCGGTGTTGGCGATGCCGCGGGTGATCGCCTGACGAATCCACCACGTGGCATACGTCGAGAACTTGAACCCCTTGCGCCAGTCGAACTTCTCGACCGCGTGCATGAGCCCGAGGTTGCCTTCCTGAATCAGGTCGAGCAGGGGCAAACCGGATGCCTGGTACTTCTTCGCGATCGACACGACCAGCCGAAGGTTCGACTGAACGAACGTGCGCTGGGCGGTGTCGCCGTCGCGTGCGGTGCGCCGGAGCTCCCGGCGCTTGGCGGCGGTGACGTCCTTGCGGCCGCCGTCGAGGTGCAGGCGCGCGTCGTTGCCGGCCTCGATGGCCTGGGCGAGGCGCACCTCGTCGTCCTTGGTGAGCAGTGGGTACTGCCCGATGTCGGTGAGGTACAGCCGGACGAGGTCTTCCTCGTCCCGCTCGACACGTTCCTTGGGCACCGCGTGGGGTCCTTTTCTCGTCGTCTAACTGCTGAAACGTCGAAGCCCGACGCGAGGATCGCCCCCGCCTCCTAGCGGGCGCACTCTCACGATACCGGCAGAGTCAAGCCCGCTTGTCCTGATCGCGGCCTACCCCAGGTAGCGTCCGGCCATGCCCGGGGACGGGGTCGACCTGACCGTCGTCACCATGATCTTCGACGCCGCTGACCCCGAGGCCCTCCTCGGGATCCTGGCCCGGTACGTCGTCGTGAGCCGGATGCACCCCGGCTGCCGCAACATCGACCTCCTGTCGTCGGTGACCGAGCCGGGCCGCTTCGTCATCGTGCAGAAGTGGGACGGTGCGGACGCGCAACGGGCCCACTTCGACTCGCCCGACATGGTGGAGATGGCGCGGGCCTGCGAGGGGCTCGTCGCCCGCCGGCCGGAGATCGACCTCCTCGAAGCGGTCTCCGCCCAGGACCTGGAGTAGCCCCTAGGCCGCGGCCTCGCGGGCCGCCGCGCTGGTAGCGCAGGCGTCCTCGATGTCGCGCCACGCGAGGCCCTCGCCGTCCCAGAGCATCGCGAATGTGGCGTCGGCGACGTCGGTGAAGCCATGGCGGATGCGGAAGTGGTACAGGCGGCGCTGCCGTTGGGTGGGCAGGCCGAGCCTGGCGCATCGGCCTACCGCGTAGGCGTCCCAGGCCGTGTGCTGCTGGACGCTCAGCTCCTTGTCGGGCGGCGGGTCGCCGAAGGCGGGGTCGAGCCGGTCGCGCACCCGCATGAGCAGGCGACCGAGCACGTCCTGCACGTTCGCGTCGCTCAGGTCGCGAATGCGCCTGGGGTCCTCGAAGGCACCGCTCTCGGTGGTGATCGTGACCGGATCGAACGACGTGACGCGCGTGCGGCCCAGCGGCGACTGCTCGTCGACCTCGATCCTCAGCTCGAGGTCGTCCGCGAGCCCGACCGCATCGGCGACGACCGATGCGAGGTCGCGGATGCGCGCCGAGTCGAAGCGCACCATCGTGAACTCCTCGGGCGTCACGGTGACGTTCGCCATCACGCGCCCGCCGCCGGCGCCGGTGCGGCCACCGGTGCCTCTGTACCGATGCTGCCCGGGCCCGCGATGCCGCCGGCCCGCACGATCAGGGTCTCGAGACGCGCCTGATGGGCGGCGGCGCGCTCGACGTCATCGGACGTCTCGATCAGCGACTGCACGATCATCTCGCCGTCGCGCCAGTCGTCGAGCTCGTCCTGGAGGATGAACTTGAGCGATCGGATCGTGGGCGCGTCGGTGATCCGGCTCGTGCCGTTCAGGTGGTACGTGTAGGCGGCGATCTTGTGCGGGATCAGTACCCGGTACACGCCGACGAGCTTCTCGAGGGTCTGCTCGGGCGCCTCCGGCTCGGTCACCGCGTCCATGAACGCCACGACGTCGTCGTTGGCCGGTTGGGTGAGGCGTTCCGGGTTCATCTCGCGCAACTCCGGGAGCCGCTTGTTCCAGAGCTCGGCGTGCCACGCGTGGTGGTAGCAGTGCGTGCCGAGGCGCATCTTCACGTCGAGCTCGGGCACGGTCGCGACCCAGCCGCCCAGCGCCTCGAACAACCGCATCTCGATCCACTTGTAGTTGCCGACGCGGCGGGCGGTCTCCTCGACGTCGAAGAGGCCCGGCAGTTCGCGGCGGTCCCAGGGCGCGAAAGCGGCACGAGGCTTGTTCGGATCAGTCATGGCCGGATCCTACCGATCGCCTCGCGACACGAGCATTGCCGGTCTGCCTACCCGCGGTACTGGTTGGTGATCGGGAGTCGGCGGTCCTTCCCGAACGCCTTCGGGGTCACCCGCACACCGGGTGGCGCCTGCCGGCGCTTGTACTCGGCGCGGTCGACGAGGGTGACGACGCGGCGCACGAGCGCCTGGTCGAAGCCCGCCTGCTCGAGCTCGGACGCCGTCATGTCGCCCTCGACGTAGGCCTCGAGCACCGGGTCGAGCTCGCCGTACGGTGGCAGCGTCTCGTCGTCGCGTTGGTCGGGCCGGAGCTCGGCCGAGGGTGGCTTGGTGAGCACCGGCGCGGGGATGAGCTCGCGGCCCGCACGGGCGTTGCGATCGCGGCATAGGTCGTACACGAGCAGCTTCGGCACATCCTTGATCACGGCGAAGCCGCCGACCATGTCGCCGTAGAGCGTGGAGAAGCCGGCGGCCATCTCGCTCTTGTTGCCGGTGCTCAGCACGAGCCAGCCGAACTTGTTCGAGAGCGCCATGAGAATGACGCCCCGGATGCGGGCCTGGACATTCTCCTCCGCCAGGTTCTGCGGTTGGCCCGCGAACGAGGGCGCCAGCATCTCGAGGAACGCAGTGTGAGCGGGCTCGATCGCAATCGTGCGGTAGTCGATCCCGAGATTGGTCGCGAGGGCGCCGGCGTCGTCCTTCGAACCGGTGCTCGAGTATCTCGACGGCATCGACACGCCATGGACGTGGGCGGCCCCCACGGCGTCGGCGGCGATGGTGGCGACGAGCGACGAGTCGACGCCACCGGAGAGGCCGATCACCACGTCGGTGAAGCCGTTCTTGCCGACGTAGTCGCGCGTGCCGAGCACGAGCGCCTCGTAGACCTCCCGCACCGGCGGGAGCGGCTCGACCACTCGGCCATAGCGGTGATCGGCGGCGGCGGTGTGCTCGTTCGTCACCGACAGCTCGGGCAGGGCGCGGGCGATGGCCCGGTCGCGCGGGTCGAGCAGCCGCTTGCGGAACACCGGCGTGACGTCGAGGTCGACGACGAGCACGTGCTCCTCGAACTGGGGCGCGCTCGCGACGAGCTCGCCAGACGCGTCGACGACGAGCGAGGCCCCGTCGAACACCAGCTCGTCCTGGCCGCCCACCTGGTTCACGTAGACGATCGCGCACGACGCGTCAGAGGCACGCGTGGCGAGCATGCGGAGCCGCTCGATCAACCGGCCGGCGTGGAAGGGTGACGCGTTGATGTTGACCACGAGCTCGGCGCCACCGGCGGCCTGCTCGGCGACCGGGCCGCTCGGGCTCCACGCGTCCTCGCAGATCGACACGCCGACGCGCACGCCGGCCACGCGGAAGAGCTCGAACGGCTCGTCGCCCGGCGCGAAGTAGCGCTTCTCGTCGAACACGCCGTAGTTGGGCAGCAGACGCTTGTGGTAGGTGCCGACGATCTGGCCGTCGGCGCAGACGGCGGCGGCGTTGTAGAGGTCGCGGCCGGCGTCGACGAAGCCCACCACCGCGGCGCACCGTCCCGTTCGCGCCGCGATCTTCTCGACCGCTTCCATGTTCTCGACCACGAACCGGGGCTTCAGAAGGAGGTCCTCGGGTGGGTATCCCGTGACCACGAGCTCCGAGAACACGGCCAGGTCGCATCCCTGTGCCTCGGCTTCCTCGAGCGTCTCGAGCACGCGTTCGACGTTGCCCGCGAGGTCGCCGACCACCGGGTTCAGCTGGCAGGCGGCGACACGGATGCGAGGCACAGGAAAAGCGTACGCGACCCCGCCTGCAAGAATTTCGTGGTGCGGGTCGACGCATTGCGTGACGCGATTGGGCACTCGGCGGCTCCGGAGGCCGTGACGGCCGCCGTCGAGCGGCTGGTCGAGACCCATGCAGGCCTGCGCGAGCGGCTCGAGGGCGACGAGCGCGTGCGCGCCGCGGTGGTCGTGGTGTGTGGCGCCAGCCGCTCGCTCACCGACCTGTGCGCCTCGGACGTCACCGCTCTCGACGTGCTGTCCGACCTCGGTGACCGCCGCCCGGTCGACGACGCCGACGTCGAGCACCTTCGCCGGTGGAAGCGGCTCGAGCTACTCCGCATCGCCGCGCGCGACCTGCTCGGTCTCGACGGGCTCGAGGAAGTCGGTGGCGCACTCTCGCGGATGGCCGCCGACGTGCTCGAGGCGTCGTGCCGCATCGTCGACGCCGGGCCGCTCGCCGTCATCGGCATGGGCAAGCTGGGCGGGGCCGAGCTCAACTACGCCAGCGACGTCGACGTGCTGTTCGTCGGCAGTGACGAGTCGGCGGCCCGGCGCGTCATCGACGTCGCCCGCCGTTGCTTTCGCGTCGACGCCGACCTCCGACCCGAGGGGCGCGCCGGGCCGCTCACCCGCACGATCGAGTCGTACGAGGCGTACTGGGACCGCTGGGCCGAGGCGTGGGAGTTCCAGGCGCTGCTCAAGGCCCGAGCCGTTGCCGGTGACGCGGCCACAGGCGCGACGTTCGTCACGGCCGCGTCCCGGCGGGTCTGGGAGCGACCGTTCACCGCCGACGACCTGCGGGCCGTGCGGTCGATGAAGGCACGCGCCGAGCACGCGACGTCACGCCGCGGTGTGGCCGAACGGGAGGTCAAGCTCGGCCGGGGCGGGATCCGCGACATCGAGTTCGCCGTGCAGCTGCTGCAGCTCGTCCACGGCCGCACGGACCCCGGCGTCAGGATGCCCTCCACGCTCGGGGCACTCGCCGAGCTCGGCTCCGCCGGCTACGTCGATCCCGCAGACGCGAATGCTCTCGACGAGGCCTACCGCTTCTTGCGCGCCGTCGAGCACCGCCTCCAGCTGCTCGACGAGCAGCAGGTCCACGTCGTTCCCACCGATGTCGAGTCCCGGCAGCGGCTGGCGCGGGTCATCGGCTACCGGGACATGCCCGAGGCCACGGCGATCGAGCAGTTCGACGAGGAGCTCTCGCGGCGCCAGGCCGTCGTCCGCCCCATCCACGAGCGGTTGTTCTTCCGGCCGCTGCTCGAGGCCTTCGCCGGCGCGGGCAGCGCGCTTCCGCCGGCCGCGGCCGAGGCCCGTCTGGCCGCGTTCGGGTTCGCGGACGCGGCCCGCACCCGGCAGGCGCTCCGCGAGCTCACCCGCGGGCTCACCCGCTCCTCGCGGCTGATGCAGCAGCTGTTGCCGCTGCTGCTCGAGTGGCTGTCGGAGACGCCGGACCCCGATCTCGGGCTGCTCGGGCTCCGCACGCTCGCGTCCGGCGGGCCGCGCACGACCGAGCTGGTGACCGCGTTCCGCGACTCGCCCGAGGCCGCCCGCCGGCTGTGCGTGCTCCTCGGCACCAGCCCGGTGCTGGGGGACACGCTGCAGCACAACCCCGATCTCGTCCCCGCGCTCGGCGATGCCGCCGCGCTCACCCGGCGCGACCGGGCGACGCTGGAGCAGAGCGCCCGGCGCGTGCTCGACGTGCGCGCCAGCCGGGAGGAGCACGCCCGCGGCCTCCAGCGGCTGAAGCGCCGCGAGGAGCTGGCCGTGGCCGCCCGCGACGTCCTCGGCGTCGACAGCGTGGAGGAGACCGGCAGCGCCCTCACCGATCTCGCCGAAGCCGTGCTCGAGTCCGCGCTGGCCGCGCTGAGCCCGCCGGTGCCGTTCGCCGTGGTGGCGATGGGTCGGTTCGGCGGCGCCGAGCTGTCGTACGCGAGCGACCTCGACGCGCTCTTCGTCTACGACGGGCCGGGCCCGCCCGAGTTCGAGCTGGCGGAGCGCAGCGGCGAGGCGCTGTTGCGCTTCGTCAACGGCGAGACCGGCGCGCTGCGCCTCTACGCCCTCGACCCCGATCTCCGCCCCGAGGGGAAGCAGGGCCCGCTGGCGCGCAGCCTCGAGGGCTACCGCACGTACTACGAGCGATGGGCGGGCGTGTGGGAGCTGCAGGCGCTCGTGCGGGCTCGGCCGGTCGCGGGCGACCTCGCCCTCGGCGCGCGCTTC
>VAXF01000020.1 GCA_005888395.1 Actinomycetota bacterium
GCTCGTCGGTGAATCCGGGTGCGGCAAGTCGACGACCGGGCGCACAGTCCTCCAGCTGCCCCGGCCCACGTCGGGCAGCGTCGTGTTCGACGGGGTCGAGCTCACCGCCATCGGGGGAGAGGAGCTGCGCCGCCTGCGACCGCGGATCCAGCTCATCTTCCAGGACCCGATCGCCTCGCTGAACCCCCGCCGCCGCATCGTCGACATCGTGGCCGAGCCTCTTGCCATCGCGGGCGTGAAGGAGGGCGTCCGCCACCGGGTCAACCAGCTGCTCGAGGAGGTGGCGCTCGACACCGAAGCCGCCGACCGGCGCCCGCACCAGCTCTCGGGCGGCCAGTGTCAACGGGTCAGCATCGCCCGCGCCCTCGTACAGGAGCCGAAGCTGTTGATCTGCGACGAGCCGGTCTCGGCCCTCGACGTGTCGGTGCAGGCCCAGATCCTCAACCTGCTGGAGGACCTGAAGGCCCGCCACGGGCTGACGATGGTGTTCATCTCCCACGACCTCGCCGTGGTGAAGAACGTGAGCGACCGGGTGGCGGTGATGTACCTGGGCAAGCTGTGCGAGGTGGCGCCCGCGGAGGACCTCTACCGGGCGCCGCTGCACCCGTACACGAACATCCTGCTGGCGTCGATCCCGTCCCCCGAGCGGGCGTCGGGCGACGGCGCCGCCGGAACCCGTGCCGCGGGCGAGCTGCCCTCGCCCATCGACCCGCCCAGCGGCTGCCGGTTCCGTACCCGCTGCCCACGGGCGCAGGACCGCTGTGCCGCCGAGGAGCCGGTGATGCGGGAGCTGCGCCCCGGTCACTTCGCGGCCTGCCACTTCCCCGTGGAGGAGCCGGGCGAAGTCTGAACCCCCTGCGACTTTTGTACGTGGGAGCCCGCTGGTGGTGGCCCCAGGTACAAAAGTCGATTCGGGGAGGCGTAATTTCCCCGGCAGTTCCTGGATTATTTGCCACACTGGCCTGGTTGACGCGTTTGGAACACGGGGACTGGAGGAAGTGATCCAGGGAGTGAATCTCTCGTGGCGCAAGAATGCGTCCTGCCGAGGGCTCGACCCCGCCATCTTCTATCCGGCATCGGAGGAGGACGCGGCGGAGGCCAAGGCCATCTGCGCCGGCTGCCTGGTGCGTGAGGCGTGCCTGGAGTACGCCCTGGTCAACCGCGAGCGTGACGGCGTGTGGGGCGGGGCCACCGAGAAGGAGCGCCGCCGCATCCTCCGCCATCGTCGCAAGACCGCCTAACTGCTAACTCCTGCTAAGGCTCCTAGCGCGAACTCGTTCGGGGTTTCGATCATCGGGTAGTGGCCGATCGCCTCGAGGCGCACCAGGGTGGAATCGGGACGGCGTTGGTGGAGACGTTCGGCCATCGGCCAGACGGCGATCGGGTCGGCGTCGCCCCAGACGATCGTGAGGGGCGCCGGGTGTGACTCGATGGCGCCGGTCCAGCGGGGCTCGTGGCGGTGGCGCTCCTCGATGTAGCGGATGAGCCGGGGCATGAGCCGGTTGCCGCCGTTGCGCACGCAGAGCTCCCACTGCGCGTCGAGCTCCTCGGCGGAGGCGGGGGTGCCGGCACCGAACGTGGCGCCCAGGCCGGCCTTGAAGAGCTCGCCAGTCGGCGCGTCCGGCTCGGGCAGGCACTCGTCCGGCAGCCCGAGCAGGAACTGCTGGCCGCCCGAGAGCTGCGCGAGGTCCATGTAGACGCTGCCGTTGGCGAGGACCCGGCGGCTGACGGCGAACGGCAGCGTCGTGTCGAGTGAGCGGGCGAGTAGCTCGCCGCCGACCGAGTCGCCCATGTCGTGGGTGACGAGGACGACCTCGTCGATGTGGAGCTCGCGGGCCAGCGCTTCGACGATGTCGGCCTGCTCGAACAGCGAGTAGGCCTGGTCGGGCTTGGCCGACAGCCCGTAGCCGAGCACGTCGAGCAGCACCACCCGCTGCTCGGCAGCGAACGCGTCGAGGACGTGGCGCCAGTCGAAGGAGCAGCTCGGGAAGCCGTGGAGGACGAGCAACGGCGCCCCGCGCTCGCGCACCGCCGGCTGGTCGAGCACGAAGATCCGGTGGCCGAGCAGCTCGTGGTACGCGCCCTGCGACTCCCATTCCTCGACCGAACGCACGGCCGGGCAATCTAACGTTCCCACCGTGAATTTCGAGCTGTCGCCGGAGCTGGCCGAGCTGCAACAGAGCGTGCGCCGCCTGGCGCAGGACAAGGTCAAGCCGCGGGCGCGTGAGATCGACGAGTCCAACGAGTACCCCCAGGACCTCTTCGAGATCTTCCGCGACGCCGGGCTCCTCGGCCTGGTGGTGCCCACCGAGTACGGGGGCTCGGGCGGCGGGATCCTGGGCCTCGCCATCGCCATCGAGGAGGTGGCCAAGTACTCCAACAGCGCGGCGCTGATGCTGCTCCTCACCCGGCTGCCCACCGGGCCTGTGCTCATCGCCGGCTCCGAGCACCAGAAGCACCAGTATGTGGCCCCGATCGCGGCCGGGGCCCAACGAGCCGCGTTCGGGCTGAGCGAGCCTCAGGCCGGTAGCGACGTGATGGGCATGCGAACGCGCGCGGTGCGCGACGGCGACGGCTGGGTGCTCAACGGTGTGAAGTGCTGGATGTCGGGAGTCGTGCAAGCCGACTGGTACTGCGTGTTCGCCAAGACCTCGGCCGATCCGGCCGACCGCAGCCACGACTCGGTCACCTGCTTCGTGGTCGAGCGGTCGTGGGACGGCGTCGAGGTCGGCGCCACCGACCGCAAGATGGGGGTGCGGGGCGTCGACACCGGCGAGCTCCTGCTGCACGACGTGCGCGTGCCCGACGAGAACGTCGTCGGTGCCGTCGGCGGGTTCCGCCTGGCGATGCTCGGGCTGAACTCGATGCGTCCCGTGGTGGCGGCGCGGGGGATCGGTCTGGCCGAGGGCGCGCTGATGTACGCAACCGAGTATGTGCAGGAGCGCGCCGCCTTCGGGAAGACGATCGCCGACTTCCAGGGGATCCAGTGGGAGATCGCCAAGCTCGCAGTCGACATCGAGGCTGCCCGCATGCTCACCTACCGGGCCGCGTGGCTGGCCGACCAGGGCAAGTTCACAAAGGAGTGGGTGCCGTACCTGTCGATGAGCAAGTACCACGCGACGGAGGTCGCGGTGCGGGCCTCGAACGTCTGCCTCCAGCTGCTCGGCGCCGCCGGCTACATGAAGGACCACCCGATGGAGCTCTACTACCGCGACGCCAAGCAGCTCACGATCGTCGAGGGCACAAGCCAGGTGCAGCTCGGCCTCATCGCCCGCGGTGTCCTCGATCGCGACCTCTGGTGGGACTGACGCTCGCGGAGCTGGGGGGGTGGCCCCACATCCTCGGCTCACTCTCGCGGGGTGAGGACCTCACGGGGGAGCAGGCGTCGGCGGCGATGACCGACGTGCTCGGCGGTGAGGCCACACCGAGCCAGATCGCCGGATTCATCGTGGCGCTGCGGATCAAGGGCGAGACGGTCGAGGAGATGACCGGCCTGCTGCGGACGATGCTCGAGTTCGGCGAGCGGGTGACGGTTCCCGACGCCGTCCTGCCGCGACTGGTCGACACGTGCGGCACCGGGGGCGATCGCAGCGGGACCATCAACGTCTCGACGATCGCGGGTCTCGTGGTCGCCGGCGCCGGTGCGCCGGTGTGCAAGCACGGCAACCGCGCCGCGTCGTCGGCCTGCGGATCGGCCGATGTGCTGGAGGCGCTCGGCGTGGTCGCCGACCTCGGTCCCGACGGCGTGGCGCGCTGCATTGCCGAGGCCGGGATCGGGTTCTGCTTCGCCCCGCGCTACCACCCGGCGATGCGCCATGCCGGGCCGGTCCGGCGCGAGCTCGGCGTGCCGACGGTGTTCAACTTCCTCGGGCCGATGGCCAACCCGGCGCGCGTTCGTCGCCAGGTGCTCGGCGTCAGCGACCCGGCCATGGCCGACAAGGTGCTCGACGTCCTCGCCGCCAACGGCGCCGAGCGCGCCCTCGTCGTGTACGGGCACGACGGCCTCGATGAGCTGACCACCACGACGACCTCGACGGTGCGCGAGCTGCGCAACGGCGAGACGCACCGGTACGTGGTCGATCCAGTCGAGCTGGGCCTGAAGCGGGCGGAGCGGTCCGATCTTGCCGGCGCCGACGCGCCTCGCAACGCGGAGCTCGCACGTCGCGTCCTCGACGGCGAGCCCGGGCCACAACGCGACGTCGTGCTCCTCAACGCTGCCGCCGGGCTGGTGGCCGCCGGGGTCGCCGACGATCTGGCCCAAGGCCTGGCTGCGGCGACGGCGGCAGTCGACGACGGACGGGCGGCGGCTGCGCTCGAGCGCCTGGTCGCAACCTCCCGCGCGGCCGCCCCCACCTCCACCTCCTGACGAGGGGTTCGTCACAGAGCGAATCGGGCATACCGCACTCTGCGGCGGCTCGACCCGACGACCCAGAGGGGGTTTCGCATGACCAGGAAGACGGCGGGTGTCCTGGTGGGGGCGATGGCCTTCGCCGGCGCCCTCGCGCTCGGCCCGGTGGCGGCGCACGCGGCCACACCCGGATTACACGGCTGTGTGGCGATCAGCGGGCCCCAGCCCACCTGCACCTTCACCGGCAACGGTGACCCGAACGGCGGCTACGGCGCGCTGTCCAGCAGCTGGTCGATCACGCACACGACGACCGGCCCGAACGGCTTAACGATCATCGTCACCGACGCGGCGGGCACAGCACCCGCGGCGTTAGCGTTCACCTTCGCCACGGGCGTGGTCTACACGGTGACGGCCGGCAACGGGTCGGTTGCCGCCGGCAGCGCCCAGTAGGACGCGCGGCCGCATGTCAAGAGCGGCCGCTGGTGAGATGAGGCCCGGTCCGGCGCGGGACGGCTAGCAGTGCGCCGAGCACGAGCAGCGCGACCATCGTGATGGTCGCTCCCGCGACGAGACCGGGCGTCCGGTAGCGGAGGACGACGCGTCCACCGCCAGCGGGGGCCACGAACGACATGAGCAGATCGTGGTGGCGGGTGAGCCGCACCCCGCGCGACGCCGACCAGCCGGGCGCATAGGACTCCGAGACGACCACCCGTCGCCCGCCGGCGGCGGGCGGCACGAGCACGACGAGCCGCTCGGGGCGGCGGGGATCACGCAACAGGCGGAGGCCTGCGGGCACATCTCCGCTTCCCGCGAGGAAGACCGGGCCGTAGGTCGGGGTCGACCACACGTCGACGTCGCCCGCGCGCGCGATGCGGCGCGAGCCCGGTGGCAGCAGCGTGGGGATGTCGGCGGGCCAGTCGTGCACGAGCACGCGCGTCACGTCGAGCTCGGCGAACCGGCGCGGGTCGAGGGTCGGGCCGAGGTTGGCCACCAACGGAGAGTCGTCGCGAAAGGTGCGGTTGCGCGAGAGCCCCGTCATCGCCCGCACCCAGTTCCGGTCGACGAGGAGGCCGCCATCGTAACCATCGATGCTGCGCAGGTGGTCGAGCACGAAGGCGTTGGGTGGGAGCACGCGTCGCTGCTCGCCGTACGGGAGCGGCACGGCGTCGGTCGTCACCGAGAAGATGCGGCCCGCGGTGGGGTCGCTGAGCGCGGCCGCCGTCGACGAGCGCGCCAGCAGCGCGCCGGCGGGCACGCGCAGCGAGCGCACGTAGGCGTGGGCGTTGGCACCCAGGAGCTCGCCGCCCACCACGAGCACCAGCGCGAGCGCGACAAAGGGGCCGGCGCGTCCCGTGCGCTTGGCCAGGTACCAGCCGCCGGCCGCCAGCGCGGCGGCGACCGCCCCCAGCGCGATCGACACCGGTTCCGGTGCCGCGCGCCCGAGCGCGAGACCGGCGACGCCCACGACGCCCGCGCCGGCTGTCACTGTGGCGAGCGCGGCCCGATGCGGCCGCAGGCCGTGAGTGACGGCGTCGAGGCCACACGCGGCGAGCAGCGGGAGGGCCAGCGACGGCACCAGCAGCCAGCGGGCAGGCACGCGGAAGCTGTCCATCGCCGGCACGATGTCGTAGGCGAGCCGGAAGACGGGGGTGCCCGATCCCAAGGCGAGCACGAGCCCGAGCACCGCGATCGCCGCAAGCGCGACGCCGCGGCGCCCGGCCCGGCCGGTCGCGACCGCGATCGCGGCCAGCGCCAGCACGGCCCACGGCAGTCCGGCGACGTACTCGACGCCGGCGTGCGGCGCACGGGTGAAGTCGGGGAGGAACGCCGTCAGCGCCCGCGAGCGCGGGAGGGAGTAGGCGACGGCGTCGTGGAACGACAGCCCTCCCGACCTGACCGAGCGCCGCGAGAGCAGCTCGGTTGGCACCAGCTGGATCGCCGCCAACGCGACACCGAGCGCGACTCCGGCCAACGCACGTGCCGCCGACGCGAACGGGCGGGCGACGATCAACGCGTAGACGAGCACCGTCGCGATCGCGAGGTGGAGGTACTGGGTGTGGCCGGCGAGCGCTGTCAGCGCCAGCGCGGCCGCGAGCCCCGCGACTGGGCGGGCGGCGCGCCGCAGGTCCTCGGCGATGGCCAGCCGGTCTGTCGCGAGCAGCGCCCAGGGCAGCCACGCCAACGACGTCGTCTGCTCGAAGTGGCCGATGTGGGCCTCTACGAACCCGCTCAGGCCGAAGCCGGCACCGGCCACGACTGCGGCGAGCGGCGACGTCCGAAGAGCGAGCCGGGCGAACGCGTACGCGCCGACGGCGGCGATGGCGACGTGGAGGACGAGCGCGACGTCCTGGGCGCGATCCGGCGCCAGCACCAGCAATGGCCAGTGCAGCGGGTAGAGGACGGCGGCCTGTGGGTTGGCGAGCAGGGGCGAGCCCGCGAACCGGAAGGGGTCCCATTGGGGCAGGTGCAGGTGCCGCAGCGCCCACGTCACCTCGGCCCGGTTGGGAAGCGAGTAGGTGGTGACGTCGTAGCCGGCGAGGAGCCGGTGGCCGAGCAGCTGCCCGAACGCGGCGCCGACGAGAGCGAGGACCGCCGCGACCGCCGGCGCGTCGTGGACGCGCCGCCTCACGCCCGCAGCCGGCGGAGGTGCTTGGCCAGCGTGCGGTCGAACGCCGCCGGTGAGAAGTCGTCGGCTCGCTTGCGGGCGCGCTCGGACATCTTCTGCCGGCGAGGCTCGTCCTGCACGAGCATCCGGGTGGCCGGGCCGGGGCCGGTCTCGTGCGACCACAGCAGCCCTTCGCGCCCGTCGCGTACGACCTCGTGCGCCGCCCCGCCGTCGAGAACGATCGGCACCGCGCCCGCGCCCATGGCCTCGACGAGTGCGATGCCGAAGTGCTCGAAGCGCTCGGGGTGACGCTCCGGGTCCTCGCGCCAGCCGGTCGCCTGCCAGAAGACGGACGCCTCGCCGAGCACGCGCTCGACCTCGTCACGCGGCGCATCGGGCACGATGTCGATCGGATAGTCCGCGGCCGCCTCACGCACGCGCTCGAGGTAGTGCCGTCCCTTCTCCTCCACGCCGCCGACGACCACGAAGCGCCAGCCCTCCAGCCCCTCGTCGCAGAGCGCGGCGAACGCGTCGACCATCTCGAGTTGCTTCTTCGAATGTGAGCCCTCGAAGAAGCGGCCGAGGGCGACGATCGTCGGCGTCCGCTCCTCGGCCGGCCGGCCGGTCGGGGGCACCACAGGCGGGTGGAGCACGCCCGCCTCCTGTCCCCAGAACCGGCGCATCCAGCTCGCCGTGTACGACGAGTTGGCGAGCACCACGTCGTAGGACTCGAGCCAGCGCAGGCGCCAGCCGTACTCGACGAGGTCGTTGGGATGGTTGCCGCACGTCAGCTCGACCCGTTGGACGAACGCCCCGAGGTCGCGACCATCGTCGCCCAGGCCGAGGGCGGCGAGGTTGAAGCGGTCGGTGCGCACGTCGAAGCGGTGGCGGTGGCCTCGTGTTCCCTCGGCGGGAAGGGGCACCTCGACCGTGACCGCGCCCTTGGCCGGGAGCGTCCGCGACGCCAGCTCCGCGCCGTCGAGGGTGAAGGTGGCGACGGCCTTCGGCACGCCACGCGGGCGCGGGCTCCCGAGGGTGACCCGGACCGCCGCGGTGCCGGGGCGGCTGAGGCGGACGACGTACGACGCCCGACCGTCGCTCCATGCACCGCCGTCCTCGGGCGCGTAGAGCCCGTGGTCGTTCTCGATCCACCCGAGGGGCTCGCTGCGAGCGGTCGCCGTCCAGCGGTCGCGCTCGGTCGGGGGAAGGTCGGGACGGCGCCCCGGGCCGACGGGGAAGTACACGAGAACGGCGCTCCGCTCGGCTTCGCTCGGCGCGCCCGAAGCGTAGGTGGCGTTGACGAACAACTCGTAGGACGCCGAGCGGGCGGTGGCCTCCTTCTCGGCCGCGATCGGGTCGTCGTCGATCTCGACGACGCGTGCTCCCGTCAACGACACCCCGAGACGCGCCTCGCACTCGCCGATCGTGACGCCCGGGCGCGCCAGCAGGTCGACGTCGTGGCCGCGCCCGAGCAGCCAGCGGGCGATCGCGAGCGCGTGCTGCTCGCCACCCCCGAGCGTGCGCAGGTGCGAGTTGTACAGGGCGGCCTTCACGGCCGCGACGGCGCGTCGACGCCCGCCCACCGCGACCACACGTCGGCGGCCCGGCCGGTCTGGGCGCGCGCCAGCCTGCGTCGCTGTGCGAGCGCGACCGGTAGGCGGCGGACCAGCGAGCGGGCGACGCCCGCCGGGAGCGGTCGGGAGCGTCGCAGCTCGCGGGCGAGAACCGCCGCCGGCGCGTTCCGGGCCAGGCACAGGAGGCGGTTGCGGCTCACCAGGTAGGTGAACCGTGGCGACCACTCGCCGCTGGTCGCGGCGTGCACGTGACGCACGACGCCGGCCGGGTCGTAGCGCACCGTGAGTCCTGCGAGACGGGCACGCCAGCACCAGTCCGTGTCCTCGTAGTAGGCGAAGAAGTCGCCGGCGAACGGCCCGACGCGTCGCCACGTCTCGACAGAGAAGACCATGGCCGCGCCGCACGCGGCAAAGCGCTCGGTCGCGGTGTCGAAACGGCCGTCGTCGGGCTCCTCGTAGCCGATGTCGCCACCCTCGCCGTGCGCGGTGAGGTAGGAGCCGGCGTTGTTGACGAGATCGCCGACGCGCTCGACGTCGACCGGCTCGCCGTTCACGCGGACGTCGTCGCCGTCACCGAGCAGCGGGACACGCAGGGTGGCGTCGCCGTCGGTCCAGCGCCATCCGCCCTCGTCCGGGTACACACCCGCCCCGCGCACGTAGCGCCAGGCGTCGGCGCCGCCCGCCGTCACCGAGGTCAGCCGGCGGCCGAGGGGGCGCGGGTCGCCGGGCGCCTGGTGGACCGGATCGCGCAGCCGCACGGTGGCGTACGGCCAGGCCAGCAGCAGCTTGGGGGAGACGGCGGCGACACCCGGTTCGCGCAGCGCGTCGACCGCGGACTTGAGCCATCCCGGCTCCGCGAAGGCATCGTCGTTCAGAAGGGCGACGTGGTCGCCAGTCGCCACGCCGACGCCCGCGTTGACCCCGCGCGCGAACCCGACGTTCGCCGGCATCCGGACGAGCCGCGCGCCGGCACGCGTGGCGATGTCGGACGCGGCCCCGCCGTCGGACGCGTTGTCGACGACCACGATCTCGTCGGCTTGTCCGGCCACCGAGCCCAGGCATCGCTCGAGCCACGGCTCGGGCCGGTACGAGACGACCACGACGGACACGGGCATTGCTTTCCTCCCCGGCGGGGCCCCAACCCCGCCTCCTCGCCGAAGCCGGGGCCCCTGCCCCGGCCGGCGCTGTATGGCGAAGGAGGCTAACGGGGTGCCTTCGCGGGCTCGAACGAGGGGAGCGCGGGCAGGGGCGAGGCGAGCTCGCCGCCGCACTCGACGAGACGGATGCGGGCGGCCTCGGCGTCGAGCCACGACGCCACGCACCGCAACTCGTCGACCAGGTCGCGAGGCACCCATCCGTCGTCGAGCGGCGCGAGCAGTGTGCCGTCGGTGAGGCGACCGCGTTCGAGCACGACCTCGCCCTGTTCGGGCACGTCGACGACCAACCGGCCCGCTCGCCGCAGTGCCTCGAGCCGGCGTTGCTGCCCGATGGCACGGGCGAGCGAGGCAG
>VAXF01000021.1 GCA_005888395.1 Actinomycetota bacterium
CTGCGGGGTCGAACCCGGCGGCGGACGCGATCCGGAGCGGCACGGTGCCGGCACCCGTGGCGGTGCCGGGTGACGAGTGGAGCAGATCGCGGCCGACCTGGGTGCGGCTGAAGAGCAGCCCGGCGAGCCCGAGCGCCAGCGCCACGGCGACGATGATCGCCGTCGGTACCAGCCAGGTGCGCTCGCTCTGGCGGAACGACGGGATGATGCCCTCCGGCGGCGTGCGCTCGCGCGCCACGATCGGCACTGCGTCGTCTTCGCCGAGGTCGACGGACAGCAGGGCGGAGCGCAGCTCTCCGACGGTGCCGAAGCCGCCCGACTCTGCCAGCGCCCGCAGGACCACCGCCTCGAGCGGCCGCGGGATGCCGGCGCGCACCTGTCTGGGCGGCAGGATCGGGCTCTGTCCCCGGCCCGCCTCCACGGGCGAGCCCTGCCCCGGTCCCCGGCCGCACAGCGTCGTGTAGAGGAGCACGCCGAGCGCGTGGACGTCGGCCGCGGGATCGACGGCTCCTGCCGCGGCGGCCAGGCCCGCGTCGGTGAGCTTCGGCCGCCCGTCGGGCGTGAGGAGCACGTTGTCGGCGGTGACGGACCCGTGGGCGATCCCGCGGCGGTGGGCGTGGTCGAGCGCCTCGGCCACCTGTATCGCGACGTGCGCGGCGCGCACCGGGGAGAGCGCGCCGTCGCGCCGCAACTGGTCGGCGAGGGTCGTCCCCCTGACCAGCTCCATCACCACGAACGAGGCGTCGCCGTCGGTGCCGGTGTCGAAGATCGAGACCAGGTTGGGGTGGCCGAGCCCTGCGGCCCGCACCGCCGCCTCCCGAAAGTGAGCGGCGAACTGCGGGTCGGCTCCCGGGCGCAGGATCTTCACCGCCACCGGCCGGGCCAGCACCTCGTCGTGCGCCTCCCAGACCTCGGCGACGCCGGCGCCCCCGATCGAGCGGATCAGCCGGTACCGCCCGGCGAGGACCCGCTCGGTCGCAGCCGCTGAGGCATCGGGCACGAACGGTCACGGTACCGGTCGCGCCGCGGGTGGACAGGCGCGCTCAGCGCTGGGTCTGGAACGTCACCCCGATGACGCGGGGACCGGCGTGCGTGCCGATGACCGCGCCGATGTCGCCGAGCACGATCTTGTCGCGCGGGTACAGCTCGCCGACCATGCCCAGGAACTCCTCGACATCGGGCGCCTCGCCGTGCATCACCGCGAGGTCCTCGACGGCGCCCTGTGACCGGACCTTGTCGACGAGATAGCGGAGGGCGCGGGCGCGCGTGCGCTGCCGGGACTCGGGCTCCACCACGCCGTCTCGCACCTCGATCACCGGCTTGATCGACAACATCGATCCGAGCATCGCCTGGGCGCCGCCGACGCGGCCGCCCTTCTTCAGGTTCTCGAGTGTGTCGAGGGCCCCGTACACACGGGTCCGTGGCACCAACTCTTCGGCGCCGGCAGCGACCTGATCGGCCGACTGGCCTTCGGCGGCTCGGCGGGCGGCGTGGACCGCCATCATTCCCAGACCCATCGAGACCGAGAGTGAGTCGACCACGCGTACGTCGACGTCGCCCTCGAGAGCCTTGGCTGCGATCTGCGCGGCCTGAATGGTCGCAGAGAGCCGTGAGGAGATGTTTATGCAGACGATCGCGTCGGCGCCCGTCGACGCGACGCGCCGGAACACGTCCTCGAACGCGCCGGGCGGCGGCGCCGCGGTCTCGGGAAGGACCGCCGACGAGGCGCACCGAGACCAGAACTCGGCGGGTGACAGGTCCTTCCGGTCGACGAACTCGTCGTCACCGAAGCGGATCGTGAGCGGGACGATCTCGATCGCCAACTCCGCGACGAGCGCCGCCGGCAGATCACAGGCGCTGTCGGTGACGATCCTCACTCCACTCATCGGGTCACCGCCTTCGGCGGCCGCCCCGCTTCGCGGGACGCTCTGTCGCCTGATTCGCTCGCCTGCGGCTCGCTCATAGCTCTCCCTCGATGCTCATCCCGGTGTGGGCGATGCCGTGGCCTTGACGGTCACGTGGTACCAGCTCTTGGTCCGGCTGAACCTGCGCAGGAGGTACGACCTCGCCTCCTTGGAAACGGTCACGTGTACCACCCTGGACGTGTCGACGGAAAAGAAGTCGAGGTGCACGTGCTCGGAAACGGCCACCTTGTCGGCGTCTTCCTTGGCCTGATCGACCGTCTCGCCCTGTCTGAGGTCGAAGGCGGCCCCGTCGGCGGCGTCGTGCGCGGCCGAGTCGGCCTGGGCCTTGGCAATGAGGGGCGAGGACAGCTCGAAGCCGAAGAAGCCGAGCACCGCCAGCGTGATCACGAGCTTCACGAGCCACGCGGGGATCATGGCGTCCGCCTTCGCACGATGGCCCGCAGTTCGGGAACGCCCGACAGCCGGGCCATGGCGCCGTAGAGCGCGACGCCCACGCCCACGGCCAGCCCCACTCGCACGACGAGCCCTCCGCCGCTCCCCGCGCCGACTCGACCGGCCACGAGGGCCACGCCACCGGCCATGACCGCCGTCGCGGCGCTCATGCGTACGAGGGACCGGCCGAGCACGCGTCCGTCGAGGCCGCCAATGCGCCGGCGGATGTCCCAACCGGCAACGACGGTGCCACCGACGTACGCGAGGGCGAGGGCGAGGGCGAGTCCACGGACCCCCATGATGGGGTACAGCACGAGCCCGAGCACGACGTTGAGACCATTTTCGATGCAGTAGGTGACGAACAGAGCGCGGGCCGTGAGCATCGCCTGGTAGGCGCGCATCAGCAGGAGGTAGGCGCTGAACGCCGGGAGCCCGATCGACATCAGCGCGAGGACGTCGCCGGTCGTCCGGGCCGAGTGCGCCGACAGCGCGCCATGGAGCAGTACCAGCTTGACGATCGGGCGGGCGAGCACCACGAGCCCGGCGGCGGCCGGTAGCACGACGAGCGCCGTCACGCGCAGCCCGAAGGACAAACGCTCGCGGTAGCCGGCGACGTCGCCGACCGACCAGCGCTCGGAGAGGTCGGGCAGCAACGCGGTCATGATCGACACGGCGAACACGGAATGGGGGAGCAGGAAGAAGAGGTAGGCGGCCTGGTACGCGGATACGTCGCCGGCGCGGGCATTGGCGAGGACGAGGATGACCCACAGGGCGATCTGGTTGGTGACCACGTAGCCGAACGTCCACCCCGACAGGCGCACGACGGTGCGCACCGCGTCATGCGCAGGCTGCCACACCATTCGCAGCCGGAGCCTGGCGCCGCGCAAGGACGGCCAGAGCGCGACCGCCTGCAGGGCCACGCCCGCGGTCGTGCCGAGCCCGAGCAGGACGAGCGGGCCGGTGGCGTGCCGCATGGCGTGAAGCGAGAGGTCATGGGTGACGTGGGGGAGCAGCAGCAGGACGCCGATCACAAGAAGGTTGTTGAGCACCGGCGTTGTCATCGGCGCGGCGAAGCGGCGGCGGGCGTTGAGAAGTGCGGTCGCCAGCGCGATCAGCCCGTAGAAGAGCACCTGCGGGGCGAACATGCGCAGCAGGGCGGTGGCGACGGCCTGCTGGTCGCGCGCCGACGTGCCGTGCAGTCGCAGGGTGTAGATGCGGATCAGCCACGGTGCGGCGAGGAAGAAGGCGACGGTGATGGCGACGAGGACGGCGACCGACGCGGTCACGACCGCCGAGATGGCAGTCCACGCGTCCTCCTCGTCGTCGGTCGCGAGGCGGTCGACGAAGACCGGGACGAGCGTGGCCGAGAGGATGCCGCCGAGCACGAGCTCGTAGACGATGTTCGGCGTGGTGTTGGCGAGGTTGTAGGCGTCGCTGAAGCGGGTGAATGCGAGCGCGTAGGCGAGCGCGAACACGCGGCCGAAACCGGTGACGCGCGACAGGAGCGTTCCCGCGGCCATTCCCGCGGTCGAGCGCCGGAACGCGATCCTCGCCTGACGCGACCCGTGAGCGCTCATGCTGCGGGCTGGGGCACCAGACGCCGGTCACGGCGGCCGCGGTGCAGGTGGGTGCCCCACCACGCCAGCAGGAAGAGGGCAGCACCCACGCTGAGGAAGACGCCGACGCCGGACGCGGCGGTGGAGCGGACGGTGAACCTCGTGCTGGCGAGCACCAGGTTGCCCTGCGGCGCCCGCAGCGTGACCTGCAACGGGAAGGCGCCGGACGTCCGGGCGCGCACGGCGAACCGAAGCGTGGTGCTGCGGGGCAGGAGCTGGACCCTACGCCGCGCGGCCTGGGGGAAGTCGAGCTTGTCGCTCTTCACCTGCACGACGACGGTTACCGGCTCCGACGTGCGGTTGAGCAAGGTCAGCGGTATCTCGCCTTCGCGCGCGGTGAGGGTGACCGTGCCGCCGCGTGGCAGCGCCACCGCCGACATCTGGCGGTCGACGGCGCGCTGCACGGCGGCGAGATAGGCGCTCTGGTCGGCGCGCGCATCGACCGACTCGGCGACGAGCATTCGCTCATCGAGCTCGTCGAAGGCCGCGCTCGTGGCAGGGAGCGTCGACGCGAGCGCGTCGATCTGTTGGCGCAGGTCGCGCACCCGGCCCACGGGCACGATCGCACTCGTGGTTTGCGAACGCGTGGACCGGCTGCTGCGCGTGCGGTCTCGCGACGACGAGGGCACTGTGTCGAACACCCGCCGGACGAGCGGTGCACCACTTCGACCGGTCGCTGTGGGGACTGCGGCGAAGAGGCCGTCGAAGGTCGTGGGGACGACAACTGGGCTGGCGGAGATGCCGTCGAGCAGCGCATCGAGGAACGCCGGCGACGGAGACCAGTTGCGCGGCGTCACCGCGACCACGCCACGCGTCTGTCCCGGAGCGTCGAGCCAGAGCACGGCGAGGTCGGCGAGGAGTTGGTTGGCGGCGAGGACCTGGTCGCCGTCGGCGTGGAAGTGGGCGGCCAGGGCGCTGTCGGCCGCCGCCGCCAGCTGCCGCCTCCCAAGGCGCCCCTCGAGGACGAACGGCTGCTCGGGCGTGACGGCCCGCGCGACCGGCACGAGGTCGGCGTCGGGCACGATGACGCGGTCGACCTGGATGTCGCGCAGGTGCGCCGTGGCGACCGCGTCGAGGTCGTCGTCGCCGACCCATGTGCGAGCGTCCGGGCGCACGTGGAGGAGGCGCGCGACCGTGTCGCTTCCACGGGACAGCTGCGCGGCCACCTCGTCGGTGAGGCCGGAGCCCACGAGGCTCGGGAGGTCGACCGGCACGTACGTGCCCGCAGCCAGCTGCCGGCCGTGGAGCGCATCCCGCAGCGCGTCGAGCGTGGAGCGACTGCGCTCGTCACCAGCGCCGGCGAGCGCGTCGAGCGTCTCGGGTGTCGGCGCCACGACGAGCGGGATGCCGCGGTAGGCCGGTGAGTCGAGGGCCGCGGCCAACGTCGCCAGCCGGGCGGTCGCCGGGAGCTGGCGCGCGCCGGTGGGCCGTAGTGCCGGACGCGCGTGGACCCGTACGACGAGCGCCAGGCTCAGACGCGGCCCGGGTGCGACCTCCGGCACACGCAGCAGGTAGGTGACGAGATGGTCGAGTGTCGAACCGTCGAGGCGGTCGCGGAGCGTGACCTCCACCGGGTAGACCCCGCTGTCGGTCGCGCCGACCTTCGTCGGATCGAGCCGCACAGTGACGGCGCCCGCCGCATCGGTGGGGAACAGGTCGGCGAGTCGCGCCGACGTCGTCCGCACGGTCGAGCCGAGCAGCTGGCCCTTCTCGGTGAGGGCGAACTGCGACCGGGACTTGACGCGCTGGTGCACCGCGACGACGAGCTCGACCGCGGTGGGGTCGCGGACCCCGACGACCTGGAGGCGCAGCACGAACTCGTTGCCCGGCTTCACCCAGGGGGTCTGGGAGGCGAGGATGACGGAAGCGCCCGTGCCGCTGGTGCTGCCGGCGCCAGCCGCGGCAGGGGCCAGCGCCACGAGCGCACACAGCGAGGCGCCGATGGCGGCCGCGATCCGCGTCACAACAGGCCCGTGGCGGCGGCCGGGGCCGGGGGCTGGAGACGGAGGGCGAACACGTCGAGCCCGTGGCTGTCCGGACGGAACCCGAGGCTCTCGTAGAGGCCCAGGGCGGGGGCGTTGTCGACCTGGGTGTTGACGAGCGCGAGCTCGACCCGTCGGCGTCGCATCCAGTGCAGCCCGTCGAGCACGAGAGCGCGCCCGATACCGGCCCGTTGGTGGTGCGGGTGCACCGCCAGCCGCTGGACGTAACCGCGCCGGCCGGCTCGCCCGGAGATCGCGTACGCGGCCAGCTCGGCGCGGCGACCTTCCGACGGCGCGCCGGCGACAGAGCCCGCCCGTGGAGGCGGGCCGGCAACGCGGAACCGCGACACCGGCGTGGCCGCCGCTGCGTCATCGAGGCCGCGGTCGTCGATGCGCCAGAACGGTTGGAAGGCCAGGGCGTCGACGGCGAGCACAGCGGGACGCTCGGTGCGCCGAGGTTTCCGGATGAGCTCGACGTGTGCATCGTCGACCGCGGCGAGGACGCCGAGGTCGTGCACGAGCAGGCACAGGTGCTCGCGGCGCTCGAAGCCGGCGTCGACGAAGCCGTGCGCCTCCTGCGGAGCCAGCGCACCAGTGACGATCTCACGAAAGCCGCGCCCGACCAGCGTGTCGGCACAGCGGCGGACGAAGGCCGCGCTCAGCGGGGGAGAGCCGGGGAGCGGCACGAGCTCGGCGACGTCGGCATCGCGCGGTCGCACCCGGGCCCGCTGCCCCCGCCACTCGACGACTTCGCCGGCCCTCACCACTCTCCGTCGAGGATAGGCGTGGGCGGCGACTCCGGAGCAGGCTCCTAGGCTGGGGTGCCACGGCGCCGGATGGGGCGGGGGTCCCGTTTCGGCGAGGAGGGCGGGATGACCCGCCCGGGAAGGAAGCAATGTCGGTCCTGCTCGTGACGCACCCGGCGTACCTGGAGCACGAGAGCGGGCGCGGGCATCCGGAGCGGCCCGAGCGGCTGGCGGCGGTACTCGCCGGGGTCGACGCGGCGGGCGTGCGCGAAGGGATCGTCGGCGTGTCGCCGCGAGCTGCGACGCGAGACGAGCTCGCGCGCGTGCACCCGGCCCCGTATCTCGACGCCCTCGAGCGGTTCTGCGCCTCGGGCGGCGGCCGCCTCGACGCCGACACGGGCGCGGGGCCCGGGTCGTGGAACGCAGCGACGCTCGCCGCCGGCGCAGGCCTCGAGGCGGTCGAGCGCCTCGAAGCGGGTGAGGCCGATGCCGCGTTCTGCGCGGTGCGCCCGCCCGGTCACCACGCGGAGCCCGACCGGGCGATGGGCTTCTGTCTGGTGAACAACGTTGCGGTGACGGCGGCGGCCCTCGTCGAGCGCGGCGAGCGCGTCCTGATCGTGGACTGGGACGCGCACCACGGCAACGGCACGCAGGACGTGTTCTACGCCGACGATCGCGTCGCGTACGTGTCGATGCACCAGTTCCCGCTCTACCCGGGCACCGGCCGCGTCGACGACGTGGGCACGGGCGCCGGAACGGGCGCCACAGTGAACCTTCCGTTCCCGCCGGGGACCACCGGCGACGTCTACCTCCGCGCCGTCGACGACGTGCTGTTGCCGCTGGCCGAGTCGTTTCGGCCCAGCTGGCTGATCGTTTCCGCCGGGTTCGACGCCCATCGGGCCGACCCTTTGACCGATCTCGGTCTGAGCGCCGGTGACTTCGGCGATCTGACGGCGCGGGTGACGACGCTCGTGCCGCCGGGGCGGCGAATCCTGTTCCTCGAGGGGGGCTACGACCTCGGCGCGCTTCGTGATTCGACCGCGGCGTGCCTCGGCGCACTCCTGGGCGACCGGTACCGGCCCGAGCCCGCCACCTCGGGTGGCCCCGGGCAAGAGGTCGTTGACGCAGCGCGCTCGCTGCGTCCAGGCTGAGCCGATGGCACTCGATTTCAACGAGCTGCTGCGCTACGTCGTGGAGCAGCGCGGGTCCGACCTCCACGTGAAGGTGGGCTCGCCGCCCCACGTGCGGGTCGACGGGCGCCTTCACATAGCGCCGTTCGACGCGGTGTCTCCCGAGGACGCCGAGCGTATGGCGTTCGCCATCCTGCCCAAGCGCCTCGCCGACGAGTTCGAGTCGGGCAACGAGGCCGACTTCGCGTTCGGCATCGCCGGGCTCGGGCGGTTCCGCGTCAACATCTACCGCCAGCGCGGCACCGTCGGGCTGGTGTTCCGCCGCGTGCTCACCGGCACGCCGTCGTTCCGCGATCTCGCGCTACCACCGGTGGTCGAGCGGCTTTCCGACGAACCGCGCGGCCTGATCCTCGTGACCGGGCCGACCGGCTCGGGCAAGACGACGACGATCGCCGCCATGATCGACCACATCAACAGGAACCGCGCCGTCAACATCGTGACCATCGAGGACCCGATCGAGGTTCTGCATCCCGACAAGAAGGCGATCGTCAACCAGCGCGAGATCGGCACCGACACGAACGACTACGCGCAGGCGATGCGTCGGGTGCTGCGACAGGACCCCGACGTGATCTTCATCGGCGAGATGCGCGACCCAGAGACCGTGTGGGCGGCCCTCGCCGCCGCCGAGACCGGCCACCTGGTGCTGTCGACGCTGCACACGACCGATGCCACCGAGACGGTCAACCGCATCGTCGACTTCTTCCCGCCGTTCCAGCAGAAGCAGGTGCGCCTCAGCCTCGCCGCCGCGCTGCGCGGCGTCATGAGCCAGCGCCTGCTCGAGCGCGCCGACGGTGACGGGCGGGTTCCTGCCGTGGAGGTGCTCGTGGTGACGGGCCGCGTCTTCGATCGCGTCGTCGATCCCGAGGGTGGCGACGCGTCGATCGAGGAGATCATCGCGGAGGGCGAGTACTACGGCATGCAGACCTTCGACCAGAGTCTCTTCAACCTCTACAAAGAGGGGCTCGTCAGCCTCCGCGACGCGCTGGCGAACTCCTCGCACCCACACGACCTGCGTCTCGCGCTCCAACAAGCCGGTTTGTCGACCACCACCTAGGGCTTAGCCTCCCAGCGTGATTCCCGAGCGGTTGGAGCAGCTGGTGGCCGAGGCGCGACCGCTCGCCGAGCGCTTCACCGCCGCCGGGCGGCGCCTCTACCTCGTCGGCGGCGTCGTGCGCGATGCGTTCGTCGGGCGGCTCGATGCCCACGACGATCTCGACTTCACCACTGACGCGCCCCCCGACGAGGTCGAGGCCATGGTTCGCGGCTGGGCCGACTCGGTCTGGACCCAGGGCAAGCGCTTCGGCACCATCGGGTGCGCCAAAGACGGGCGCCGGATCGAGATCACCACCCACCGCGCGGAGGCCTACACCCCTGAGTCCCGCAAGCCCGAGGTGGCCTACGCCGACGACGTCGAGACCGACCTCTCACGCCGCGATTTCACGGTCAACGCCATGGCGCTCGCCGTTCCCGAGCCCCGCCTGATCGACCCGTTCGACGGCGCCGCCGACCTTGCCGCTCGCCGTCTGCGCACGCCCCTGGCCCCCGAGGAGTCGTTCGGCGACGACCCGCTGCGCATGCTGCGAGCGGCGCGCTTCGTGTCGGGTTACTGCCTCGTGCCCGACCCCGAGCTCGTGGGGGCCGTCGAGACGATGCGGGCCCGGCTCTCGATCGTGTCCGCCGAGCGGATCCGCGACGAGCTCGACAAGCTCCTCGTCGTCGAGCGCCCGGGCGAAGGCCTGTGGTTCCTCGTGCGCACAGGCCTGGCCGAGGAGTTCCTGCCCGAGCTGCCGGCGCTCGCGCTGGAGCAGGACCCGGTGCACCGGCACAAGGACGTCCTCGCCCACACGATCGCGGTTGTCGACAAGGTCGGCCTCGACAAGATCGTCAGGCTGGCGGCGCTCTTCCACGACGTCGGTAAGCCCAGGACGCGCGCCTTCGGTCCCGACGGGGTTTCGTTCCACTACCACGACGTCGTCGGCGCGCGCATGACGCGCGAGCGGATGCAGGCGCTGCGTTATCCCACGGACGAGATCGACACGGTGGTGCGGCTGGTCGAGCTCCACCTCCGCTTTCACACCTACCGCATGGGCTGGACCGACCGCGCCGTTCGGAGGTACGTGCGCGACGCGGGCGGGTTGCTGGGCGGCCTCAACGAGCTCGTGCGCTCCGACTGCACCACGCGCAACCCCGAGACGGCGCGCGAGCTGGCCCGACGCATGGACGAGCTGGAGCAGCGGATCGCGCAGCTGCGCGAGCAGGAGGAGCTCGACCGCATCCGGCCCGACCTCGACGGCCGCCAGGTGATGGAGCGGCTGGGCATCCCGCCGGGGCCACTCGTCGGCGAGGCCCTTGCGTTCCTGCTCGAGCTCCGCCTCGACGAGGGTCCGCTCGGCGAGGATGAGGCCGGCCACCGTCTCCACGAGTGGTGGACAGCCCGTCGGGCGAGTTAGGTGCCCTCCTTGCGGGCGCGG
>VAXF01000284.1:0-2592 GCA_005888395.1 Actinomycetota bacterium
ACGTCGCCTACGAGCGCCTCGTCGGCGCGGGTGCGGCGCCGGCGATCGAGCCCGGTACCCGGCCGTGGGGCCAGCGCACCGCCTACGTTCGCGATCCCGACGGCCATCTGGTCGAGCTCGCCCAAGATCTCGCGCGGGCGACGTGACGCCCGACCATGTCGTCCTCGTGGGCCCCACCGCGTCGGGAAAGTCGGCGCTGGCTTTCGAGGCGGCCTGCAGGCTCGGCGACGTCGAGCTCGTGTCGGTCGACTCGATGCAGGTCTACTGCGGGATGGACATCGGCACCGCCAAGCCGACCGTCGACGAGCGCGCCGCGGTGCCGCACCACCTGCTCGACCTGGCCGACCCCGCGGAGGACTTCTCGGTGGCTCGGTTCCAGCGCGCCGCGACCGACGCCATCGCCGGCATCGAATCGCGTGGACGTCGTGCCCTGCTCGTCGGCGGCACGGGCCTCTACCTGCGGGCCGTCGTCGACCGGCTGACGATGCCGGGCGAGTTCCCCGACGCCCGAGCCGACCTCGAGTGCGAGGACGACACTGGCGCGTTGCACGACCGCCTGGTGCGGCTCGACCCGCTGGCCGCGTCGCGGATCGAGCCGGCCAACCGGCGCCGTATCGTCCGTGCCCTCGAGGTGACGATCGGGAGCGGACGGCCGTTCTCGTCCTACGGCCCCGGACTCGGGTCGCATCCGCCGACGCGCTTCCGCATGGCGGGTGTCTGGCTCCCACGCCCGGTCGTCGCGGAGCGCATCGCCCACCGGTTCCACGAGCACCTCGACGCCGGTCTGGTGGAGGAGGCCAAGCGCCTGGGTGAGCAGCAGCTCTCGCGCACGGCGCGGCAGGCGCTCGGCTACAAGGAGGTGCTCGCCCACCTGTCGGGCGCGTGCACGCTGGAGGAGGCGGCGAGCGTCGCCATCGCGCGCACGGTCGCGCTTGCCCGCCGCCAGCGGGTGTGGTTCCGGCGCGACCCGCGCATCACGTGGCTGGCCGCGGCCGACAATCCTGTCGCCCTCCTGCCCGCCCTGCTGGGAAACTGGTGTCAGCGATGAGGCTCGTCAAGTACCACGGGCTCGGGAACGACTTCCTGATCCTGCTCGACCTCGACGGGCGTGAGCGCGTCGACGCCGAGCGCGCCCGGAAGCTGTGCGATCGGCACCGGGGCGTGGGAGCGGACGGCCTCATCCGGGTGACGGCCGGGCGCGACGGCGCCGACGTGAGCATGCAGCTCTGGAACGCCGACGGCAGCGAGGCCGAGACCAGTGGCAACGGCCTCCGTTGCCTCGCGCGGGCGGTCGTCGACGCCGGCGTGCGACCCGGTCCCGAGCTCCTCGTGCTCACCGCCGCGGGCCGGAAGCAGGTCACCGTCGAACCCGACGGGCGGATCAGCGTCGAGATGGGCGCGGCGCGCGTCGAGGAAGCGATTGTCAGCATCGGTGCGCGCGCTGCTCACGTCGACATGGGCAACCCGCACCTGGTCGTGCTCGACGACGGGCACGTCGACGTGACCGTGCTCGGGCCGCGCCACCCCGACGTGAACGTCGAGATCATCAGTGGCGCCGGCGACGAACTTGTGATGCGAGTGTGGGAGCGGGGCGTCGGCGAGACCGAGTCGTGCGGCACGGGAGCCTGCGCCGCTGTCGCGGCCGCCCACGAATGGGGGATCGCCGGCACCAAGGTGACCGTCCACCAGCCAGGTGGCGACCTCGAGGTCCGCCTCGGCGACACCATCACCCTTACCGGTCCGGCAGAGCGAGTCTTCACCGCGGACGTCACGTGAGCGAGCCGAAGGCGAGCGAACCAGAGAGCAGAGCACGTCCGTCAGCGGGGCGGCCACCGAAGGCGGCCACCCGATGACGTTCATCGAGCGGCACCACCGCGAGCGCATCGTGCTCGTCGGGGTGGCGATGCCACCGACGACCGTCGACGAGGCCGAGGCGTCGCTCGACGAGCTGTCGCTGCTCGTCGACACAGCCGGCGCCGACGAGGTCGAGCGAGTGTTGCAGCGTCGCGACGCCCCCGATCCCGCCACCTACGTCGGCCGCGGCAAGGCCCAGGAGCTGCGCACCGTCTCCGAGACGGTCGACTCCGACACTGTCGTGTTCGACGACGAGCTCACGCCCGCCCAGAGCCGCAACCTCGAGAAGATCCTCGGGCGCACGGCCATCGACCGCACCGCGGTGATCCTCGACATCTTCGCTCAGCACGCGCACAGCCACGAGGGCAAGGCGCAGGTCGAGCTGGCCCAGCTGCGGTACCGGTTGCCACGTCTGCGCGGCCGCGGCACCGCGCTCAGCCAGCAGGCGGGTGGCATCGGCACGCGTGGTCCCGGTGAGACGCAGCTCGAGGTCGACCGCCGGCGGCTGCTGCGGCGTATGACGAAGCTCGAGTCGGAGATGCGCGACCTCGCGCGCCGGCGCGACACGCAGCGCAAGGCGCGCACGCGGTCGCGCATCCACACCGTGGCGCTCGTCGGCTACACGAACGCCGGCAAGTCGACGTTGCTCAACCGGCTCACCAACGCCGGCGTCCTGGTCGAGGACCGCCTGTTCTCGACACTCGACCCGACCACCCGGCGGCTGGAGCTCCTGGGGGG
>VAXF01000284.1:2648-5090 GCA_005888395.1 Actinomycetota bacterium
TTCCGGTCGACCCTGCGCGAGGTCGTGGACGCCGATCTGCTGCTGCACCTCGTCGACGCATCAGCCGCCGACCCCGACGCGCAGGTCGACGCGGTTCGGCGCGTCCTCGAGGAGATCGGCGCCGGGCAGGTGCCCGAGCTGCTCGCTTTCAACAAGACCGACATCGCGCCCGAGGTGAAGCGCCTTGTCGACCGCTATCCGGGCTCGGTGACGCTCTCCGCGGTCACCGGCGAGGGCGTCGACGGCCTGCTCACCGCATTGGCCGACCGTCTCCGGGCTCTGGCCGAAGTGGTCGAGCTGGTGGTGCCCTACGACCGGGGCGACATCGTGGCCGCCGTCCACCGCGAGGGTGAGGTGCTGGTGGAGGCGCACGAGGCCGAGGCCACCCGCCTCCGGGCCCGCTTCGACCGCGCCGGCGCCAACCGCTTCCGCGAGTTCATGACTCGCCCGGGAGGCGAGCCCAGGAGCACGGTCTCGTGAGTCCGGCGAACTGGGTCGATATCTGCACGCTCGCCTCGCCTGGCGGACGACCCAGTTCGTGGGGCCGTCGTAGCGTGCGCGTATGACGGGCTTCACGCCGCCGCCGTACCCGTACGACCGGCTCGACGACCTGCGCGAGGTCGCGGCCGCCCACGACGGTGGGGTCGTCGACCTGTCGGTGGGCACGCCGGGTGACCCGCCACCCGCGGCGGTGGTCGACGCGCTGGCGCGTTCGGACGCCGAGCGCGGGTATCCGGCCTCGATCGGCTCGCCGGCGATGCGGGACGCGGCCGCGCGCTGGATGCGCCGGCGCTTCGACGTCGAGATGGCGTCCGATGCCGTGGCCGCGTGCGTCGGCACGAAGGAGTTCGTGGGCTCTCTCCCTTGGCTCCTGCGCCTGCGGACGCCCGAGCGCGACACGGTCCTGTACCCGAGCGTCTCCTACCCGACCTACGAGATGGGCGCGGTCCTCGCCGGCTGCCGCGCCGTCGCCGTGCCGGTCGACGCCGACTGGCGTCTCCGCCTGGACACGATCGACGACGCCGACGCGGCACGTGCCCTGTGCCTCTGGGTCAACAGCCCTGGCAATCCGGCGGGCGCCCTCGACGACCTGGGCGCCGCAGCCGCGTGGGGCCGCGCCCACGGCGTGCCGGTGTTCAGCGACGAGTGCTACGTGGAGTTCACATGGAGCGGCGCCGGGCGCACCATCCTCGAGCACGGGAGCGAGGGCGTGGTCGCCGTCCACTCGCTCTCCAAGCGGTCGAACCTGGCGGGGTTGCGCGCCGGCTTCTATGCCGGTGATGCCGAGCTCGTTCGCTATCTGGCGGAGGTCCGCAAGCACCTCGGGATGATGGTCCCCGGTCCGGTGCAGGCCGCGGCCGTGGTGGCGCTCGACGACGACGCTCACGTCGAGGAGCAACGGACGCGCTATCGCGAGCGGCTCGAGCTCTTCCGCTGCATCCTCGCCGACGCGGGCATCGACTCGCCGCTGCCGCAAGGCGGCTTCTACCTGTGGGCGCCCGCGCCCGATGGCGATGCGTGGGCGTTCACGACATGGCTGGCGAAGGAGGCCGGCTGCCTCGTGTCGCCGGGCGAGTTCTACGGCGAGGCCGGTAGCGGGCACGTGCGCGTCGCCTTGGTGCAGCCCCGCGACCGGCTCGAGCTGGTGGGCGCGCGCCTTTCAGCCGCGGACCGAAAGTGACAACGCGAAGTCGCCGGCGCGGTCGGTCCACCACTCCTTGAGAACGAGACCGGCAGCGTCGAGCTCGCGCTCGACACCCTCGGGGCGGAACTTGGCGCTGATCTCCGTGCGCATTTCCTCGCCCGCGGTGAAGACCGCCTCGATGCCTAGGGCCGGCACCGGCACGGTCTGGGCCTCGGTCGAGCGCAGTCGCATCTCGATCCACTCGTCGTGGGTGTCGAAGCGGGCGACGTGCTCGAACCGGGTGAGATCGAAGGACGCGCCGAGCTCACGGTTGAGCACCGAGAGCACGTTGCGGTTGAAGGCGGCGGTAACGCCCGCTGAATCGTCGTAGGCGGCATGGAGGCGGCCGGCGTCCTTGACGAGGTCGGTGCCGAGGAGGAACGAATCCTCGTCGGCCATGGTGGCGACCACGTCGGCGAGGAACTCGGCGCGCGGCGCCGGAGGCAGGTTGCCGATGGTGCCGCCGAGGAACGCGATCAGGCGCCGACCGCCGGTGGGGAGCAGGTCGAGGTGGTGCTCGAAGTCGCCCACGACGGCGTGGACGTCGAGGCCCGGGTACTCGGCGACGATGGCGCCGGCCGCGCCTCGGAGGGTCGACTCGCTGACGTCGAAGGGAATGAAGCGGCGCAGCACGCCGCGGTCGCGCAGCGCGGAGAGGAGCAGGCGCGTCTTCTCCGACGTGCCCGATCCGAGCTCGACGAGCGTGTCGGCGCGGGTGGCGTCGGCGATGGAGCCGGCGCGGGCATCGAGGATCTCGC
>VAXF01000285.1 GCA_005888395.1 Actinomycetota bacterium
CGGGCGTGCACGGCGTCGAGTCGTCGTCCCACCGCGGCCGCCTGGGCCGTGGTGCCGTGGATGACGTCGCGGAACGCCTTGGCAGTGAGCTGGGCCCTCCGCGCCGGGTCCTCTCTGAAATGGTCGAAGTCGGCGACGGCCTGTGCGATCGCGGGGTGCGCCAGCTCCATGAGGATCGCCCGCCCTCCCGCCAACGCCGTCGCCGTCGGCCTCGCCAGCCGCCGAAGCGGACTCGAGGCGGGGAGCAGCCCGTCGCATCGATGCCGGGCCGAACGCGCTGTCTTCATCCCGTGCCAGGTTAGGCAGGCATTTTGAACCAGCACGGCGGCCGACCCGTAGTACTTCACGGCACCTCGGGGGGAGAGAGAACCGACCGTTACCTCCGGAGGTGGACAGCATGCGCAAGCTCGTAGCCGGCGGCGGACTCGTCCTCGCCATTCTCATCGTGCCCGGTGTCGCCTCTGCCGCGCCCAACCCGAGCGGCACAGGGCTGCCGGGTCAGTCCTGTCAGTTAATCGAGAAATTAGGCGGCACCGTCCCCGGGGTGGGGCACTCCAACACGTCGATCGGCTCGCCGTTCAACGAGGCCGGTATCGACTCCGCGCTAGGCGGCATCGGAGGCCAGCACTACAACGAGACCTCGCAGTACGACGTCGCCTGCTTCCAGGTCTCTTAGAGCCGCTCGCCACGGACGCACCGCCGCCTATCCGGCGGGCGATCAGTCGGCGAGGATCACGAGTGAGTCGACGGCGACAGCGCCCTTCTCCCGCACCAGCACCGGGTTGAGGTCGAGCTCGCGCAGCTTGGGCCCGCACGCGGCGGCGAGCCGGGCGACGGCCATCACCACGTCGACGAGCGCGTTCACGTCGGCGGGCGGACGGCCCCGGGCGCCGTCGAGAAGGGGGAAGCCTCGCAGGCTGCGGATCATGTCCTCGGCGTCACGGGCGTCGACGGGCAGTGGGCGCACGGCCACGTCGGCCAGCACCTCGGCGAAAATCCCGCCGGTACCGACCATCACCGCGGGGCCGAGGGTGGCGTCGTGGGTGACACCGACGATCATCTCGACGCCGTCGGGCACCTGCTCCTGCACCACCACGCCCTCGATGGGCCCGAGCGGCTTCGCCGCCCGGGCCAAGCCGACCAGGTCGCGGTAGGCGGCCCGAGCCGCCGTCGCCGAGCCGATGCCGAGGCGGACGAGCCCGGCCTCCGACTTGTGCGGGAACCCGGGCGAGGCGATCTTCATGGCGACCGGGAATCCCAGCGACGCGGCTGCCTCGGCCGCGGCCCCGGCCGACGTGACGAGCACCTCGTCGGCCGAAGACACGCCCGACGCGTCGAGCAGCGCCTTTGCGTCGCGCGCGCCCAGCACGCCCCCGCGGGAGTGCAGCAGCGCGTCCACGTCTTCACCGAGCCGTCCCGCGAGTGGCGGTCGGGCGCGGAAGCCACCGGCGGCGCGCTCGTACGCGTAGAAGTCGCGGAGCGCCGCGAAGCAGTTGCGGAACGAGCGGAACAGCGGGATGCCGGTGTCGATCAGGTCCTGGAAGCCGCGCTCGTCGACCTTGAACGAGTTCCACGTCGCGACAAGCGGCTTGGGCGACCGGTCGGCGAACTGGCGGATGTCGGCGCAGAAGTTGTCGGTCATCTCCCCCAGCGCGCCGGTGATACCGATGACGATCAGGTCGACGGCCGGGTCGTCGGCGATGAGCTCGAGGACGCGCACCCGGCGGTCGGCCGGCGCGGCGGTGAGGAACTGACCACCGTTGTCGACGGGGTTGGCGACCGTGAGGTAATCGGGCAGGAGCTCGTGCAGCCGGCGCTGCGTCTCCTCCGAGAGCGCCGGCAGCGTGAGCCCGTGCTGCTCGGCGACCTCGGCCATCAAGGTGCCCGACCCACCGGAGATGCTGTAGAGGCACAGGCCGTCGCCGGTGCGCGCGGGCAGCTTGGCGAACAGCGCCGCGGTCTCGAGGAGCTCGTCGAGGTCGCGGACGCGCACGACACCGTGCTGTGCGAACAACCCCTGCACCACCGCGTCCGACCCGGTGAGGTGGCCGGTGTGGGACTGGGCCATGCGGCTGCCGGCACTGGTGCTGCCGACCTTGACCATCACGACCGGCTTGCGCTGGTCGTTGGCAGCCTGGAGCGCGCGCCGGAGCTTGCCGCCGTCGCGGAACCCCTCGACGTAGGCGGCGATCACGGCCGTCTCGTCGTCGTAGGCGAAGTACTCGAGGAAGTCGGCCATCTCGAGGTCGACCTCGTTGCCCGTGGGTACCCACCGCGAGAAGCCGATGCCGAACAGCGAGCCCTGCACGATCGGCCGGCCCTGGTGGCCGCTCTGGGTGAGCAGCCCGATCTTGCCACCACGCAGGTTGGGAATCTCAGGCATGCGCTCGAACGCGTTGGTGTTGGTGTTGGGCCCGAAGATGCGGATACCGCGCC
>VAXF01000282.1 GCA_005888395.1 Actinomycetota bacterium
GCGAAGGCGCTGCCGACGACGAGCGCGGCCCGCCGGTCCGCCGCGGACACCCGCCGTCGCTTCGAGAGCCACCGCAACACGGCGACCGTGCCGGCGGCGGCGCCGAGCACGGCGAGCACGTAGGCCCAGCTCGCGAGACGGAGGTCGGACCAGCGAAGCACGCCCACGGCGCTGCGCCCCAGCTCCGGCCAGAACCGATGGGCGCCGACGAGCGCGGGTTTGCCGGCCACCAGCAGCCGCAGGCCGCCGATGCGCGAGCCGGGGTGCGAGACGACGAACGCCTTGGTCCCCAACAGGTCGCCGTAGACCCACAGGTTGCGCACGACCCAGGGCAGCATCACGATGCCGGCGGTCCCGAGCACCGCCGCCATCGTCGCGACGCGAGCACGGGGCTCGACTTTGCCACCCCGATGCGGCGCCACCGCGGCAGCGACCATCGCTGGGACGGCGACCGCCAGGCCCGTGGTCTTGGCGAGGCCGGCCGCGCCCACCAGCGCGCCCAGCACGACGTACTGCCGGAGCGGTCCGCCCCGGCGGGCCAACCCCGCGGCCAGTCCGAGGGCAGCGATCGCGAGGACGGCGGCGCACACGTCGTCGTTGGCGCTGGACGCGATCAGGCCGACCGAGGGCAGGCACACCGCGGCCAGACCGGCGAGCGGGCCGGCGAACGGGCGGCCCGGAAAGGCGCGCGTCGCCGCCGCGAAGGCGAGCACGGCGAGCAGCGCGCCGAGGAGGGCGTCGATCGTGCGGAACCAGATCAGGCCACCGTGCACGCCGAGCAGCCGGTAACCGAGCCCCGGCACCAGGTACGCGAGCGGCGGCTGGAAGGTCTCCCGCGAGAGGGGCGGCTCGGTGATTCCGTAGAGCGTGAGCTTCCGGTCGGCGGAGACGTGCTTGTCGTGGCGGACGATCGCAGGATCGATCCGCGTGCGACCGGTGACCGGAAGGCGGCCTTGGCTCACCACGCGCGCGTAGTCGAGATGCCAGGGCTCGTCGCTCGACTGGTAGGGCGGGGTGAGGGTGGCGAACAGGAACGAGCGCACGAGCGCGAGCGCGGCCAACGCCGCGAGCCAACCGGCGGCGCGCGTCACCTCAGGAGGGGACCAGGGCGTGCTGCCGCGCAGGGGCGGTGCGCTCGGCCAGTGCCCGAGCCGCCTCGCGGTAGGCGACAGGCAGCGCGATCGCCATGGCGATGATCGACACGTTGATCCAGCGGAAATGTCCGCCCGCCCGGTAGGCCGCCACGGTGTGGATGACCATGAAGTCGGCGACCACCGGCACGATCACGAGCGCGGCGAGCAGGACCGCGGTACGAGGCAGTCGCGCGCGAGTGACCACCCGCTGTGCGAGAAGGGCCAGCGTGCCGAGACTGAGGAACGTCCACGGGTACACCGGCCAATGCGACCGCAGGCCCGAAGAGCTCGCGCGGTAGGTGAAGCTGATGGTCTCGAGCAGCGAGTACGCGAGGACCGCGGGGTTGTACCCGGCGCGCACGCCCTCTTCGTAGCCACGGAGCCAGATCACGTGACTCGCCGCCAGCGCGAGATAGGCGACGACAACCAGCGCGCCCCCGGCGATCGGCGCCGTGATCGCCGTGCCACTGGTGCGGCCCTCGCGGTCGCCGCGGCCGGGCCGCACGAGTGCGGCGAGGAGGAAGGCCGGGAGCAGGAAGACATAGTTCGGCTTCACCAACGTGACCGCGACGGCCACTGCCGACGCCGCGAGGTGCCGGTCGCGCAGCCACAGGCCGATCGCCGCGACCGCCCCGGGCATGACCCAGGGATCGAAGAGCAACGGACCGTGGCGGAACGGGTGTCCGAGGGCGAGGAGCAACGCCGACGCCAGGGCGACACCGCGACCGAGCGGAAGCGCGGCCCAGTAGAGGACGAAGACCGTCGCGAGGAACCACAGCTCGCTGAGCTGCGACAGCGAACGCGACGCGACGTAAAGGCGGCTGCCCCACGGGCTCGGCGTCCGGTGGAAGTCGCGCGCGTGGCGCCACACGTGCAGCAGGGCATATGTCTGGATGTCGCCCTTCGACCGAACGCGCGCCGCGACCTCGGGCGTGACCCACGCGTACTCGTTCCGGGCCGCTCTCGCGACCGCATGGGTGGCGTCGAGGTGCTCGGTGCGCATGAGGTAGGCGGCCTGGACGAACACCTCCTCGTCCCCCTTGGCCGGGCGGCCGGCGCCGCGACCGAGCACGAGCGCGGCAGACGCGACGAGGAGGACGATGAGGGGCGCGATGCGGCGCACGGTGGGGCCCACCGCGGGCGACATTACCGACTACCCCTGCTCGAGCGGTTACGGTGACGCCTGCGCGACCCGCTCCCGGAGCACGGACGAGGAGCAAGGACGAAGATGGGCTTCACCCGAGATCTCGCCATCGTCGGCGGTTGCGGTCGAGTCGGCCTTCCCCTCGGCATCGCCTTCGCCGAGGCCGGCCTGACCGTGACGCTCTACGACCACGACGACGCCGCCGTCGACCGCGTGCGTGCGGGCAAGATGCCGTTCCGCGAGGAGGGCGCCGACCAGGCCCTCGAACGGGTGACGGGGTCCGGCGCGCTCATCGCGAGCACCGAGCCCGCCGTCGTCAGCGAGGCGGCGAACGTCGTCATCGTCGTGGGCACGCCGGTGGACG
>VAXF01000283.1 GCA_005888395.1 Actinomycetota bacterium
GATCCTGCGGCGCGCCGCCGCGGCGAGCCCGCACCCGAGGTCGCTGGTGCGCGTCGAGGTCGAGGAAGGCTTGCCGCTCTGCCTCACCGACCCTTCCCGGCTCGGCCAGGTGCTCGCCCGCCTGCTCGACAACGCGGTCAAGTTCTCGTCCGCGACCAGCCTCATACAGGTGTCGGCGCACCGCGCCGGCGACCGGGTGGAGATCGCCGTCGAGGACGAGGGCAAGGGCATACCCGAGGAGATGCTCGCGCGAGTGTTCGAGCCCTTCTACCAACTCGAGCCGGCCGCCACCCGTAGCGTCGGCGGGATGGGAACCGGGCTCTACCTGGCGCGCGAGCTGTGTGAGGTCATCGGCGCCACCATCGACGTCGAGAGCGCGCTCGGTAAGGGCAGCCGCTTCCTCGTACGCGTTCCCGTTGCGAACTGAGCCTCACGAGGCCCAGACGTCGTGGTCGCTCGGCCAGTTCGGCTGGAGCAGGTGCCACTGCTCGGGCGCGCGCCGGATCAACACCTCGAGCTCGGCCGCGATGAGCTGGGTCACGCGCTGGACGTCGTCGCGGAGCCGGCCGGCGCGCTCAACCGGTACGGGCGGCCGAACGACGGCGTGGTGCGAGTCGCGACCCTCGTAGTAGACGGCAACGGGCAGGACGGGCGCGCCGGTGCGGATGGCGAGCGTGGCCGGTCCCGCCGGCAGCGTCGTGCGCTCTCCGAAGAACTCGACCTCGACGCCGCTGCCGCCGATGTCGCGGTCGCAGATCAGCGCCACCAGCTCGTTGGCGTGCAACGCCCGCAGGACAGCCGAGCCGGAGCTCGGTCCGAGCGGCACGACCGTGAGCCCCAGCTCGCGCCGCTGCGCGCTGAACCACTCGAAGAGCTCCGGCGGCTCGACGGGCTCCGCGACCACGGTCATGCGGTAGCCACCCTGGACGCCGAGCCACGCGCCTCCGAAGTCCCACGCTCCCAGGTGTGGGAGCACGAGGATCACACCGCGACTCTCCGCGAGCGCGGCGTCGACGCGTTCGCGCCCCTCGTATGACATCTTCGCTGCGATCTCGGCATGCGACATCGACGGGATGCGGAACACTTCGAGCCAGTAGCGCGCGTACGAGTCGAACGTGCGCCGGACCTCGTGGTCGAGCGCGCGTCCCTGGAGCTGGGGACCGTGCACCCGCTGCAGGTGACGCGCCACCATCGCCCGCCGGCCGCGCATTCGCCGCATGAACACGCCGCCGAGGATGCCGGCAGCGGCCGCGGACACGCGATGAGGGGCGAGGCGGACGGCGGCCGCGCCGGCTCGATACGCGTAGTAGGGCGCCAGCCGGCGCATCTCGGAGCGCTTCGACGTCGGGGGCGTCAGGGACGGGTGCGGGCGCGCTCGCGCCAGGTACGCCAGGGCCGCTCGGCGCGGGACCGCTCGGCGTGCAGCGAGCGCGGTGTGCGGCGGCGCGACCAGCGGCGCTCGGGACGGGGGACCCGGGGCGCCGATGCCTGCTGCCACACGCTCACGAACCGGTAGAGGGCGGTGACGGTGGTGAGGGCGAGCATCACCCACAGCACCGGGACAAGGACGACCCTGAACGCGAAGCCGACGCCGAGGGCGATCATCCGCTCGGCCCGCTCCATGAGACCACCGCTGGCGTGGAACCCGAGCGACTCCGCCTTGGCCCGCTCGTAGGACACGAGCATCGAGACCGCGAGGACGGCGAGGGCGAGCACCGGCCAACGCCCACCCCGCCACCCGGCGAGGTACCAGGCCACGCCGCCGAGGATGAGCGCGTCGCTCACGCGGTCGGTGACCGAGTCGTAGAAGGCGCCCCGCGCCGACGCCGTGCCCGATCCCTTGGCGACGGCGCCATCGAGCAGGTCGGTTGCCCCCGCGCCGATGAGAAGGAACAAGCCGAGCAGCAGGTGACCGGCGCCGACCGCGACCGCGGTGGCAGCCGAGAGCGCAAGCCCGAGGAAGGTGAGTTGGTCGGCCTTCACACCACTGCGCTGCAGCGCGCTGCCGACCGGCTTCAGGCCTCGCTCCACTTCGGCCCTGGAGCGCCTGTCGAACAATCAGACTCCTGTTGAAGCGGCTGGGTCTGCCATCGAAGCTACCACCCCGACCCCGCTACGCTGCTCATCCGATCCCTTCAGACGCATCACCAGCGAGGCGCCCGTGAAGAGCTTCCCTCCGGCCCAGATCCGCAACGTCGCCCTCGTCGGGCACGGCGGAGCCGGGAAGACCACGCTGACGGAGGCGCTGCTCTTCTGCGCCGGGGCCATCACCCGCCAGGGCCGCGTCGAGGACGGCACGACGACCACCGATTTCGACCCCGAGGAGGTCAAGCGCGGGCTGTCGCTGTCGCTGGCCCTCGCCCCCTTC
>VAXF01000280.1:0-485 GCA_005888395.1 Actinomycetota bacterium
ATCGCGGCACAGGAAGCGGCCGTGGTCGCGGCCAGCCGTCGCCTGCTCGTCTCGCTGGCCGACGCGCCGCAGGTCTTCGGCCGCAGCTGTCCGGCATTCCTGGCCGAGCGGGCCCGTGGCCTCGACCAGTACACGTCGCTCGCCACCCTCGACGGGCGGGGCGATCTCGCGTGCATCAGCATCCCGTCGACGACCGCCGTCAACGCCGCCGACCGCTCGTACTTCAAGCGGGCGGTCGCGTCTCGCCGCTTCGCCGTCGGCGACTACCAGGTGGGACGCGTGTCCGGGAAGGCGTCCGTGGCCTTCGCCTATCCCGTGTTCGACTCGCACGGCCACGTCCGCCGCGTGCTTCTTGCGCCCCTCGACCTCGGCTGGGCCAATGCCCATCTCGCGGTCGCGGGCATGCCGATGGGGGCCGAGGTGCTCCTCGTCGACCACCTCGGCACGATCCTCGTGCGCTGGCCGAGTCCCGAGGGCCGGGTCGG
>VAXF01000280.1:579-6113 GCA_005888395.1 Actinomycetota bacterium
GCGGGCAACCTGCGAGTGGCCGTCGGCCTGCGGTTGTCAACGTCGCGATAGTCAGTTCTTGCTATCGATCCTCCGAGGTGTCCGGCGTAGGTTGGATGAGGGAGAGATGACCGCGAACGTCCTGATCGTCGACGACGACCCTTCGATCCGGCTCTTGTTCCGCCGCGCGTTCGAACGAGAGGGCGCCGACGTCGAGGAGGCCGAGGACGGCGACGACGGCATCGACGCGGCCGTCCGCGGGCTGCCCGACCTCGTCGTCCTCGACGTCGCCATGCCGCGGCGCGACGGTCTGTCGGTGCTGCCGGAGCTGCGATCGCGGTGCCCGCAGGCGTCGGTCCTGATCGTCACCGCGTTCGGCAACCCGGAGACGTTCGACGAGGCCCGGAGGCTCGGCGCAGCCAAGTGCTTCAACAAGTGGGACTTCCTCGGCGAGATCCCCGCTGTCCTCGAGGAGCGCCGGGTCAACTGACGCCGGACCTCGCTGGACACGACTCGGGTGTCGTGGCTATATGGGCGGTATGAGCCGAACTGCATTGATCCAGGTGCTGGGTGCGGTCGCATACGGCGAGCTCAAGGCCCACGAGGGCCTGGTCGCCGAAGCAGGTGAGACGGCCGACGAGCAGGAGCGTGAGCGACTGCTGACGTTCGCGGGCCAGGAACTGCGACACCATCGCGGATTCGTCGCCCGGCTGGAGGCGATGGGCGCCGACCCGGAGCGGGCCATGCGCCCCTACCGGCGGCCGCTCGACACCTATCACGGGCGCTCGTCCTCCGACGCGATCGATGAAGCGGTGTGGGCCTACCTCGGCGAGGGTGTCGCCGACGACCTGCTCGAGTGGCTGCGCACGGTCGTCGACGCGGACACCGCCGCCTTCATCGACACCGTGATCGCCGACGAGGAGCAGCACGAGGAGCACGCCACCGACGAGCTGCGGCACCTGCTCGACACGGAGCCCGACGGCCGCCAGCGCGCCCGGCGGGCGGCGCGTTCGATGATCGCCCACATGCTGGCGAGCGGTGCCGGCCCCGCCGGTCCGCGCTTCGCCGCCTTCGTCCAGGTCGGCAAGCCCGTCGAGCTCGTCCTCCGCATCACCGGCGGCTTCGCCCGCCGGCTCGCCGCCATCGGCGTCGCCCCGGTGTCGGTCGCCCTGCCCTGACGCCTCGCCGCTCGGCTTCTGTCAGCACGAATTCACCCTGTGGGGTGATTTTCTGCTGACAAAACGGGGAGGGGGTCGCCCAGCCCTAGCTGTCGAGGCCGAGTGCGGGCTGGTCCTTCGTGCGCCCGCGGCGACGGCGGGGCGGCTGGTCGCCCTCGTCGAGCGAGGGGTGCTCGACCACGGCCACGACGCGCGACTGCATGAAGCGGCCAGAGCGCACGGTCTGGCCGGTGCGCGTCACCTCCGAGACCTCGACGGTGCCGCGCGCGACCGCGACCTCGACGCGGCGCCCGGCCTTGGTGGCCACGATCTCGAAGGTGCGCACGCCGTCGCCCACGTCGACCACGATCTCGACGCGGTCGCCGATCATGCGACCTCGGTGGCCAGCTCGACCTCGACGGCGGGCTCGAGGGCCTCGTGGCACGCGAGCTCGGCGACGGAGCCGGCCTCGCGCACGTCGGCGGCGGCCCGGGCCAGCGCGGCCAGACGGTCGGCGGTGTCGCGCACGGTCACCATCCTGACCGGCGCGCGGAGTGACTGCTTGGCCGAGGTCTTCTCGCGCCGGATGGCGGCCAGCACGTCGCTGGCGGTGTCGAGCACGAGGCCGTCGGCGTCGTCACCCGCCGCCACCCGCAACTCGGCCGCGTCGGGCCACGGGGCGCGGTGCACCGACCCGTCCTGCCACCACGACCAGACCTCCTCGGTGACGAACGGAAGGATCGGGGCGAAGAGCCGGAGCAGGGTCGCCAGCGCGAGGGCCAGCGCACTGCTCGCCGACGACGCGCCGTCGTCGCCCTGGCTCCCGTAGGCGCGGCCCTTCACCAGCTCGAGATAGTCGTCGCAGAACAGCCAGAAGAACGCCTCGGCGCGCTCGAGGGCGCGGGCGTAGTCGTAACCCTCGAACGCGGTGGTGGCCTCCTCGACCAGCCTCGCCAGCCGGGCGAGCATCGCCGTGTCGAGCGGCTCGGTGACCGCGCCGCCGTCACCCACGTGCGACAGCACGAACCTCGAGGCGTTGAGGATCTTGATCGCGAGCCGCCGGCCCACCTTCATCTGGCCGAGGTCGGTGGCGGTGTCGACGCCGGGGCGTCCGCTCGCAGCCCAGTAGCGGATGGCGTCGGACCCGTACTCCTCGAGCAGCGGGAGTGGCGTCACCACGTTGCCCTTCGACTTCGACATCTTCTTGCGATCGGGGTCGAGCACCCAGCCGCAGATCGTCGCGTTGGCCCACGGGAGGCGGCCGTGCTCGAACTCCGACCGCACGATCGTCGAGAACAGCCACGTGCGGATGATCTCGGGGCCCTGTGGGCGCAGGTCCATCGGGAACAGCCGCGAGAACAGGTCGGGGTCGTCCTCCCAGTGGGTCGCGATCTGCGGGGTGAGCGACGACGTCGCCCACGTGTCCATCACATCGGCGTCGGCCGTGAACCCGCCGGACCGGTCGCGCTGGTCGGCGGTGTAGCCGTCGGGTACGTCGCTCGAAGGGTCGACCGGCAGCCGGCTCTCGTCGGCGAGCAGCGGGCGCTCGTGGTCGACCTCGCCGTCACCGCCGATCGGGTACCACACCGGGAACGGCACGCCGAAGAAGCGCTGGCGACTGATGAGCCAGTCGCCGGTGAGCCCCTGCACCCAGTTGTCATAGCGGGCAACCATGTGCGGAGGGAACCAGCGCAGCTCTCGCGCCGCGGCGAGGAACCGCTCGCGCAGCTCGGGTTCGCGGCCGCCGTTGCGGATGTACCGCCGGTCGCCGCGCTCGTAGAACTTCACGGGGTGGGTGACGGGCCGCGGGTCGCCGACCATCGCGCCCGACTCGCGCAGGAGCTCGACGATCGTCCTGCGGGCCTTGGTCACCGTGCTCCCGGCCAGCGCGCGCCATGCGTCACCGTCGGGCACGCCGGGCGGCGGCTCGGGCTGGATGCGGCCGTCGCGTCCGACGATGGAGCGCACGGGCAGCTGCAGCTCGCGCCACCACGTGACGTCGGTGACATCGCCGAACGTGCAGATCATGGCGATGCCGGTGCCCTTCTCGGGCTCGGCGAGCTGGTGCGGCAGCACCGGCACCTCGACGCCGAACAGCGGCGTGCGCACAGCGGTACCGAAGCGCGATGTGAAGCGCGCGTCGTCGGGATGGGCGACCAGCGCGACGCACGCGGGGATCAGCTCCGGGCGCGTCGTGTCGATCTCGATGTCGTCGAACCGCACGCGGTGGTACGCGCCCTGCAACTCGCGGTCCTCGAGCTCGGCCTGGGCGACGGCGGTCTGGAAGTCGACGTCCCAGAGCGTGGGCGCCTCCGATCGGTAGGCCTCGCCTCGGGCCAGGTTGCGGAGGAACGCCCGCTGGGACACGCGGCGGGAGTGGTCGCCGATCGTCGTGTAGTGCTGGGTCCAGTCGACCGAGAGACCGAGGTGGCGCCAGATCTGCTCGAACGCCTTCTCGTCCTCCTGCACGAGCCGCTCGCAGAGCTCGACGAAGTTGGGCCTCGAGGTGGCGATCGCCTCCTTGGGCGGTTCGCGTGGCGGCTCGAACGCCGGGTCATAGGGGAGGGACGGGTCGCAGCGGACTCCGAAGTAGTTCTGGACGCGGCGCTCGGTGGCGAGGCCGTTGTCGTCCCAGCCCATCGGATAGAAGACTTCCTGCCCGCGCATGCGGCGGTAGCGGGCGATGGTGTCGGCCTGCACGTAGCCGAACACCGACCCCATGTGCAGCGACCCGCTCACCGTCGGCGGCGGCGTGTCGATCGAGTAGATCTCGGCCCGGCTCTTGGTGCGGTCGAAGCGGTAGGTGGCGTCGCGCTCCCACCGCTCGGTCCACTTGTCCTCGAGCCCGTCGAGGCTCGGTTTCTCGGGGACGGTCGGGCTCATCGTCCGGTTACCGTACCTGCGTGCTCCGCCTGCACGACACTGCGAAGGGAGAGGTTGTCGAGCTGACGCTGCGCGACACAGGAAAGATGTCGATGTACGTCTGCGGGCTGACCGTCTACGACGTCCCTCACATCGGCCACGGCCGCGCCGCCCTCGTTTACGACGTGCTGCGGCGCTATCTCGAGTGGTCGGGGCTCGCGGTCCGCCACGTCTCCAACATCACCGACATAGACGACCAGATCATCAACCGGGCCACAGAGCAGGGCCGCAGCGCGGAGGAGGTGGCCCAGCAGTACGAGGCTGCGTGGTACGACGCTACCGACCGGCTCGGCGTGCTGAGGCCCACGGCCGATCCCCACGCCACCGCCTACGTCGACGACATGGTCTCCACCGTGGAGCAGCTCGTGCGCGGCGGCCACGCCTACGAGACGTCCGACGGCGTCTACTTCGCCGTCGAGTCGATCGACGGCTACGGCCTGCTCGCCCAGCAGTCGCTCGACGACCTGCGGGCGGGCGCACGGGTGGAGGTGACGAAGGAGAAGCGGTCGCCGCTCGACTTCGCCCTCTGGAAGAAGGCCAAGCCCGGCGAGCCCGAATGGCCGTCGCCGTGGGGGCCGGGGCGGCCCGGGTGGCACACCGAGTGCGTGGTGATGTCGCTCGACCTCCTCGGCGACGGCTTCGACCTCCACACCGGCGGTCTCGACCTCCAGTTCCCGCACCACGAGAACGAGCGGGCGCAGGCCGTCGCGCTGGGCCGCACCTTCGCCCGCCACTGGATGCACCACGCTTTCGTCGAGGTGGGCGGCGAGAAGATGTCCAAGTCGCTCAAGAACTTCACGTCGCTCCCGGACCTCCTGTCGCGCCACGACGCCAGGGCCTACCGCCTGCTCGTGCTGCGCTCGCACTACCGCTCGCCGATGGAGGTCACGCCGGACACGATCGCCGACGCCGAGGGTCAGCTGGAGCGGTTCGACTCGTTCGCGCGCCGCCACCCCGCACCCCCTCCCGGCACTCCGCTCGACGACGATCTCGTGGCCCGCTTCCGGGCGTTCATGGACGACGACCTCGACACGCCCCCCGCGCTCGGCTTGCTGTTCGAGGAGTTGCGGCGCGCCAACGTGGCGAGGGACACCGGGGTCATTGCGACGGTGCACGCGCTGGCCGGCGCGCTGGGGTTGTGGCCCCGGGGTGCCGATCAGATCGACGCGGAGACGGCGCGGGACATGGCCGAGCGAGACGCCGCGCGCGCGGCTCGCGACTGGGCGAGAGCCGACGAGATCAGGGCGAGGCTGCAGGCGCGCGGGTGGGTCGTCGAGGACGGAGCCGACGGCACGACCGTGCACCGGTGACGCGGCGGGCAGTTCCTGTTACGGTCGTGGGTCGGGGAAGGCGTGTGGCTGTCCCCAGGTAAGTGCATCAACACAAGGGGAAAGCCGCTGTGGCAACCGGAACAGTGAAGTGGTTCAACGCAGAGAAGGGCTACGGGTTCATCTCGCAGACCGACGGTGCCGATGT
>VAXF01000281.1 GCA_005888395.1 Actinomycetota bacterium
GGCGTCGGTGGCGGCGTGGGTTTGGTCACGCCCGGCCACACGCTCACGTCGCACCTCAACCTGCCGCCCGGGAAGTACCTCTACTTCTGCGACGAGGGATTAGGTGCCGGCGCCCACTACAAGCACGGCATGAAGGGGGCGTTCACGGTCACGGGCAAGCAGTCGACCAAGGCCCTGCCCACGGCTGCGGCGACCGTGAAGGCGCACGAGTACACCTTCGACATCCAGGGTCTGCACGCCGGGCGCCAGACGCTACGGTTCGAGAACACCGGCGCGCAGCTCCACCACATGCTCTTGGCGCCCATCGCCGCCGGCAAGACGTTCGCCGACGTCCAGGCGGCGTTCAGCAAGCCGCCGTTACAGAATTCGGGCCCGCCGCCCATCGAGTTCTTAAAGGCGACTCAGGAGCCGGTGCTCGACTCCGGCAGGGCCCTCGTCACGACGATCGACCTCAAGTCCGGCGACTACGCAATGTTCTGCTTCATCAACGACCGCGCCGGCGGCCCGCCGCATGTCGTCAAGGGCATGCTCAAGGAGGTCAAGATCTCCTAGGCGGGTGCTCGAAGATCTGCCCGACGGCTACCTCGAGCAGTACCAGCAGCCCGTCGGCGTCGGCCACGTGATCGAGGTCGACACGACACGGTCGGTCGACGTCGATGCGCTCGTCACCGCCGCGCGTGACAGGCTCGGCGGCCGATGAAGAAGCTCGCCGACTACGGCCTCGACGACCATCCCGCCGGCGATCCCGAGCGGGTACAGATCGCTTGGGCGGTGGCGGCGTTCGACGACTGTGACGAGTGCGGTGACGTGCGCGTCGAGCTCACGGTCGAGGAGGCGGGAAAGCCGGGCGCCGGGCTCGTCGGCCACCTGGCGCCGGCGACGGCGCGCCGTCTGCGAGCCGCCCTCGCCCTCGCGCTGCGCGAGATCGGCGAGGACCCCGGCGCCTGACGACCCGCTAGCGGCCGCGGCCCCGGCCGCCACCGCGGGGAGCGCCGGCGCCGAGGAACTCGTCGAGCACCCGGGCGAGCTGCACGGGCCGGTCTCCCTGAATGCTGTGCCCGGCGCCCTCGACAACCACGACCCGCGCCGAGGGTTGGCGGCGCCGGAGCTCCTCGACGTCCTCGTCGCCGACGACGCCCGACAGCCCGCCGCGCACGAGCAGCAGGGGCACCTGCACGGCGTCGACCGCATCCCACAGGGAGCCGAACTCGGGCGGGCGCGCCCACACCCGGTCGTAGCGCCACACCCAGGTGCCGTCGGGCTGCTCGTGCGCGTTGTGCAGCACGCCGCGCCGCAGCGACGACACGGTTCGCGTCGGGTTGAACTGGACGGTGCGCTCGAGGATCTCGTCGAAGCTCGTGAACTGCTCGGGTCCGGAGATGAAGCTGATGATCGGCTCGGCCTTGGCCTCGTCGGTGCCGGGGGTCACGTCGACCACTGCCAACCGGCGCACGAGGTCGGGGTGGCGCGCCGACAGGCAGAGCGCGGTCAGGCCGCCGAGCGACATGCCGACGACCATGCGCGGCATGGGCGCCAGCGAGCGCAGGGCCACGGCGACGTCGTCGGCCAGCTGGGGCGGGGAGTAC
>VAXF01000292.1 GCA_005888395.1 Actinomycetota bacterium
GACCAGGTGAGGCGCTGGCCGGCCGCCTCCCTGGTCTGGCCCACGGGCCAGTAGACGACCGTCGCGTTGTGCCGGCCCGGCGCGAGCGCGCCCGTGGTGGTGCCGGGCCCAGGCGTGAAGAAGATCTGGTTGAGCCCGGGCACGCGCTGCAGCTCGTCGTCGGGGATCTCGACGCCGTCCACCTGTAGCGCGCCCTCGTAGGTCGGGGCAAGGTCGACGCCGATGCGCGCCTGGCGCAGGTCGAGGTCGCCCGACTCCGGGATCAGGCGCTCGACCGCACCTCCCTGAACGGGTACGGGCCGGGGCTTGTCGGACCGGGTGAGTGAGAACCCCACGCCCAACAGCACCAGCGCGCCCACGACGACGACCGTGATCACGGCCCGCCTGAGCGTGGCCGGGCCCACTACGTCTCCTCGGCGAAGATTCTCGCCAGCCGGCGGTTCATGACCTCGATGCGAACTCGCTGCTCGCCCGGCGGCAGCTCGTCACGCGCCGCCTCCATCAGCTTCCAGAGGCGCGGGTACACGACGCCCTCGATGTCGGCCGCGACCCGTGGCGGGATGGCGCCCATCTGCATGCGCACGAGGATCGAGCGCAGGGGTGTGGAGAGCATCTGGGGGATCGGGTCGTCGGTGTCGCGCGTCTCGCCGTCGAGCCGGTCGATGAGCCCTTGCAGGCCGTCGGGAGACCAGAGCGCGCCCTCCTCGATGAACGCCTCGATCCGATCCACGACCTCACTCCGCATCGGCATCGAGGCTACCGACCCCATCCATCGCGCCAACGGCGTGCGCCATTATCCTCGAGTTGTGGCGATGTCACGCATGGCGGACCAATTGGGCCGCGTGCTCGGCGGCCGGTACCGCCTGCTCGCTCCCATCGGCACGGGTGCGTCCGCTCACGTCTTCCTGGCCGAGGACGTCTCGCTGCGGCGACGCGTCGCGGTCAAGGTGCTGCACGCCGCCCTCGCCCACGATGAAGCCTTCCTGCGCCGCTTCCGGGCCGAGGCCCAGGCGGCCGCCGCCCTGAGCCACCCCAACATCATGGCGGTCTTCGACTGGGGCGAGGACGACGACGGGCCCTATCTCGTCCTCGAGCACCTCAGCGGCGGCAGCCTGCGCTCGCTTCTCGACGAGGGCCACCGGCTCTCCCCGTCGCAGGCGCTCGCGGTCGGCCTCCAGACGGCGCGTGGTCTCGACTACGCCCACCGCCGCGGCTTCGTCCACCGCGACATCAAACCCGCCAACCTCCTCTTCGACGACGAGGGCCGGCTCTGCATCGCCGACTTCGGCCTCGCCCGGGCGCTGGCCGAGGCGGCGTGGACCGAGCCCGCGGGCGCGGTCGTAGGCAGCGCGCGCTACGCGTCGCCCGAGCAGGCGCGGGGCGCATCGCTCGACGGCAAGTCCGACGTGTACTCGCTCGCCCTCGTGCTCGTCGAAGCGGTGACGGGCGAGGTTCCGTTCGCCGCCGACACGACGATCGCCACCCTCATGGCGCGCGTGAACGCGCCTCTCGTCGCGCCGCCCGAGCTGGGCGCGCTCGGGCCTGTCATCGAGCGCTCCGGCGTGCCGGATCCCGAGCAGCGGCCCGACGCGGCGCGGCTCGGCCACGACCTCGACCGCGCGGCGCGGGAGCTGCCTGCCCCCGACCCGCTGCTCTTGGCGGGTTCGGTCAAGGACGACGGCACCGCGCCGCGTGACCCCGACATGACCGTGCTGTCCGCGCCGGCACTGTTCGACCAGGCTCTGACGCCCCACGAGGTCGTGATCCCGGAGCGCCGCCGGCGGTGGCCGCTGTGGGCGCTGCTGGCCGTGCTCCTCGTAGCGGTGGGCGGGGCCGCCGCCTACGCGGTCGTGCAGTCGCGCATCCCCACCCATGTGGTGCCGAGCCTCGTCAGTCGCACCGAGGCGCAGGCGCGCGCCGCGCTACGGCCGCTCCACGTGAACGTCGTCGTGCGGCGCCAGTTCGTCGACGCCACCAAAGCCGGCATCGTCCTCGACCAGGACCCGTCGGCCGGGGCGAAGGTCAAGGAGCACAGCCGCGTCCGGCTGAATGTGTCGAGGGGCCCGCCGCTCGTCGCCGTCCCCCTTCTCGCGTCGACCGACGACGAGGCCGCGGCGAGGGCAAAGATCGAACAAGCTGGCTTGACGGTCGGCACCGTGCAGACGCCGTACAGCGAGGACGTGCCCAAGGGCCGGGTCCTCTCGTGGTCGCCCACGGGCCGGGCGCCCAAGGGCTCGCCCGTGAACCTGGTCGTCTCCAACGGCCCGCCGCCGCGCCAGGTGCCGTTACTCGCGGGCAAGAAGTTCGACGACGCCAAGCAGGAGCTCGAGGGTCTCCAGCTCCACGCGCAGCGCGTCGACGTGTTCAGCGACACCGTGCCGAAGGGACAGGTCGTGTCGACGTCGCCGCCTGCGGGGGCCGACGCGCCCAGGGACTCGAAGGTCACGGTCAACGTCTCGAAGGGGCCCGACCTCGTCGCGGTCCCCAACGTGGTCGGCAAGTCGGCCGTCGACGCCGAGAAGGCCCTCAATGCGGCCGGGCTGGTGGTGTCGAGCGTGTCGGGGCCCCCCACCGGCGTGGTGTTCGCGACGTCACCGCCGGCCGGCACCCAGGTCCACCGCGGCTCGGGCGTGATCCTCGCCACGAAGCATTAGTCTCCGGTTCTCCGACACACACTTACGGCCCGCCCGGGAGGCGGGCCCCGAGGGTACGGAGGACTC
>VAXF01000294.1 GCA_005888395.1 Actinomycetota bacterium
TCGATCGTGAACCCGTCGAGCTTCTCGGGCGGGATGGCGTCGAACACCCAACGCGGGATCACCCGCTCGCCGGTGGTCGGGGGCGAGCGCAGCACGAGCCAGTTCCAGAACGCGTAGTCGAACGTTCCCAACGACATGACGGCGCGGCCTTCGACGAACGGGCGGCAGATGTCGTCGAGGTGGGCGGGCGTCAGCCCGAGGCAGTCGGCGTCGACGAACAGGAACGCGTCGGCGTCGCTCACGCCGACACCGGCCTCCATGGCGTGGGCCTTGGACCCCTCCGGCTCGTCGCGGTGCACGACCTTGGCTCCTGCCGCCGCCGCGAGGTCGCCCGTGCCGTCGGTCGACCCGTCGTCGACGACAATGACGTCGCGCGTAAAAGCGCATTCCCTGGATACCGCCACGACATCGGCGACCGTCGGCGCCTCGTTCCTCGCGGGAACGATCACGTCGATCATCGTCACGAGGTGCTGCGCGACAACCCTGCTCGCTCGCCGCGGGCCACCACCTTCACCGCCACCTTGCGCGACGCCTCGTCGATCATCTCCTCGCCGAACATGACCGCGCCTTGCCGGTCCTCTTCGGTCGCGAGGCGGTATGCGTCGACGATGTCCCATGCCCGGTCGAACTGCTCCTGTGACGGCGAGAAGACCTCGTTGAGGATCGTCACCTGGTCGGGGTGGAGCGCCCACTTGCCGTCGTAGCCGAGGAGCTGGGTGCGCCGCGCGAAATCGCGGAAGCCCTCGGGGTCGCGTACCCGCACGTACGGCCCGTCGATCACCTGGAGCCCGTTGGCCCTCCCCGCCATGAGGATCTTCACGAACACATAGTGGAAGTAGTCGCCGGGGTACTCGGGGATCTGGAGTCCGCCGGCGAGCGACGGCATCTCCATCGAGGCCGACATGTCGACGGGGCCGAGGATGATGGTCTCGACCCGCGGTGACGCGGCGCAGATCTCCTCGCAGTTGATCAGCCCTCGCGCCGTCTCGATCTGGGCCTCGATGCCGATGTGCCGGTGGGGGAGCCCGGCGTTGGCCTCCACCTGGGAGAGGAGGAGGTCGAGGGCGACGACCTCGGCGGCCGACTGCACCTTGGGCAGCATGACCTCCTCGAGGCGCTCGCCCGCGTTGCCCACGACGTCGATCACGTCGCCGTAGGTCCACTTGGTGTCCCATGCGTTCACCCGCACGCAGAGCACCTTGTCGCCCCAGTCCTGGTTCTTGACGGCGTCGACCGCCTTGGCCCGGGCCGACTCCTTCTCGAGCGGCGCAACCGAGTCCTCGAGGTCGAGGAACACCATGTCGGCGGCGAGGCCGGGGGCCTTGCCGAGCATCTTCTCGCTCGAAGCCGGCACCGAGAGGCAGGAGCGGCGGGGCAGGTTGCGCGTGCGCTCGGACATGTACCGAGCCTACGGGCGCGGGACGATCTCAGCCCAACTTGGCGCGCAGGAACTCGAGCGTGCGGACCCAGGCCTGGCGCGCGGCATCCTCGTCGTGGGTGCCGAGCGCGTTGTCCTCGTTGGCGAAGGCGTGCCCGCAGCCCGGGTAGAAGTGGAGCGTGACGTCCTTGCCCATCGCCTGCAACGACTTCTCGAGCCCGCGCACGTCATCGGGCTTGAAGAAGTCGTCGTTCTCGGCGAAGTGGCCCAACACAGGCGCGGTGAGGCCCGACCAGTCGGGCGCCATGTCGCCCATCGGAGCGCCGTAATAGGGCACCGCCGCGCCCACCTTGTCGCCCAGCTGCGCGGCGATGATCAGTGTGAGGGCGCCGCCCATGCAGAACCCCACCACCCCGACCGACACGCCGCGCACGGCCTCGTGGCCGAGCAGGTAGTCGACCGCGCCCGCCATGTCACGCCCCGCGCGGTCGGGAGGGAGCGTCGACATGAGCTTCGCGGCCTTGTCCATCTCGGTGTGCTTGGCGATGTCGCCGTGGTACAGGTCGGGGGCCAGGGCGGTGAAGCCCTCCGTCGCCAGAAGATCGCACACCCGCTTGATCTGCGGGACGAGGCCC
>VAXF01000289.1 GCA_005888395.1 Actinomycetota bacterium
CGACCGCGGCCTGCGCCGGCTCGCGGTCACGTTCCTCGACGGCGCCGCTCTCGACCATCCACCGACCGTGCCGCCCGACGCCACGCTCGCGGCGGCGCGCACCCTGATGGACGGCCGGGGCCGCGCCCTCGTCGTGGACGCCGCCGGTCACGCCCACGGCTATCTCGAGCGTGCCGATGTCGCTGACGACGTCGCCGACGGACCGGCGACGAGCCGCATGCGCCCGCTGCCGGCGCTCGTGCCCGTGCACGCGACCCTCGCCGACGCGCTCGCGACCCTCCTGCGCCACGACGCCCCGTGGGTTGCCGTCGTCGACGGCGACCGTTATGTGGGCGTGCTCACCCCCGACGGCCTGCACGCCGCCTCGCGCCGGTCCTCCTGACCCCGCTCAGTACGTTCGGCGAAGGCGCCACGCACCGAGCGGCACGAGCACGACGGCGAAGCCGGCGAGGGCGAGCAGGTTGGGTGCCACGTCACCCAGGTGGCCGCCCCGTCCGATGATCGTGATGAACCCGTCCATCGCCCACGCCTGCGGGCCGATGTGGCCGAGGACGCGCAACGCGTGCGGCACGATCGAGATCGGCCACATGCACCCGCCGAGCATGCCGAGCCCGATCCCGATCGGCGGGCCGAGCGCGGACGTCTGCTCCTCGGTGCGGGCGAGCGTCCCTACAACCAGCGCGGCGCCGGTGGAGACGACGGCGAACACGAGAACGATCGACGCCGCGCTCAGCTTGTCGCCCCAGTTGACGCCGAAGACGACCCGGCCGAGGAGAAGGATGAACGTTCCCTGGAACAGCGCCGTCGCGAACCGCCCGAGCCCCTGGCCGAGCAGGACCTGGGTCGCCGAGGTCGGCGACGCCAGCATCCGGCGGGTAACGCCCAGCCGGCGGTTGTTCACGATCACCGCTGACGCGGCCAGCGAGGTGATGAACATGAACAGGATGAGATTGGAGGGCGCCGTGTAGGAGAAGCCCTGCGGGAGCGGCGCCGTCCCGAACGAGGTGCGCGACTCGACGCGGACGCCGCCGCCGCTCACCGCCTGTTCGCGCGCCACGACGTAGCCGCGGTCGAGCGTCACGCTCGCCTCCCTGACCGTGAACCCGGCGGCGCCGGCGAGCTCGGACTGCCGGTTGACGGCCGCGGCCACGGCCGAGCGAACCGCGGCGGGCGTCGTCGTCGGGTTGGTCACGAACAGGACCGTGACGTGCCGGCCGGCCCGCACGTCGCCGTCGTAGCCGGCGGGGATGATCACGCCGCCCTCCAGCTCCTGGTGACGGACCGCGGTCCGCAGCGCCGACGGGCTCCCGTAGTGGGTGAGCCGCATGCGGGGCGAGTGAGCCAGCGTCTGCCGGAGCTCGGCGCCGAGCGCGCCCGAGCCGCGGTCGACGACACCGAGGCGGACCTTGGTGCCCAGGCCGCCCGTCGCGAGGCCGATGATGAGCGTGATCAGGACGGGCAGCACGAGGACGAAGAACAGGGCCGAGCGGTCCCGGAACAACCGCTTCAGGTCGGTACCCGCGATCGCGAAGATCCTGTTCATCGCGCGTGCACGACACGGTTGGCGCGGGCCACGGAGACGGCGCCGGTCACCGCCGCGAAGACGGCCAGGGCGACGATGCTCGGCACGATGGCCGACGCTCGCGCGCCAGTGCCCAGGTCGGTGAAGCCGCGCAGCGCCCAGCCGTTCGGCGTGAGCAATGTGAGCCGGCGCAGCACCGCAGGCGCAGACGAGATCGGAATGAAGTTGCCGCCGAGAAGCGCGAGTACGACGCCGACCGCGGACGAGTACCCCCCGGCCTGCTCCTCGGTCTTGGCCGCCGTGACCACCAGCGTCGTGATGCCCATCGCCGCGAGCACGGCGGCCACGATGAGCAGCAGGACCGCAAGCGGGTGGCCCCACCTCGCGCCGAGCAGCGCCGACGACGCAACCACCAGCACGAGCATGCTGGTGAAGCCGAGGACGAAGCTGGCGATGGCCTTGCCTCCGAGCACGGCGCGCGCCGAGATGGGCGCCGCCTGGAGACGGGCCAGTGTCGCCTGGCGGCGCTCCGCCAGCAGGCTCCTTGCGCCCAGCCCGACCGTGAAGAACAGGAAGAAGATCGCCATCGCCGGCCCGAAGTACGAAGCCGGCTTCAGCTGGCGCCCGCCGGCTGCGGTGTCGGCCAGCGTCACGACGGGGGGCGCGCTCGTGGCGCGCGCGACCAGCGCGTCCGCGTGTGACGCGGGCGCGCCGGCGGCGAGCGCGCTGCGCACCGCGAGTTGCGACCCCTCGACACGAGCGGCGAAGGCGCCGGCGATGTCGACGGCCACCTGCCCGCCGATCAGATCGGCTCGGCTGCGGATGACCCTGATGGCTGCGGGGTCACCCGCCGTGACTGAGCCCGAGAAGCCCGGGGGAATCACGAACGCGGCGGCGAGGTCGTGCTTCGTGAGCGACGCGGCCTCGGCCGCCGACCGGACCGTGCGGATCCTCACCGCACGCCGTAGCTGCGGGGTGC
>VAXF01000096.1 GCA_005888395.1 Actinomycetota bacterium
TCCGGCTGGCCCGCATCCTCGAGCAGGCCCGCCCCTGGCCCCGCCACGCGCCCTAGGGCGAAACGTCAGTCGCCGCCGTGCTCGCGGAGGAACTTCTCGAGCTCGGCGGCGAGGGCGTCACCCGAGGGGAGGTTGGCCTCCGCCTCGTCGAGCTCGTCGACCCGCTCCTCGAGCTGGCGCACGTAGCCGGCGACGTCGTCGTCGGACTCCACCACCTCGGTCACCTGCCGCTCGTAGTCGGCGGCGGCCAGCTCGAGGTCGGTGGTGAGGACGGGGCTCGACAGGAGGCTCGACGTGCGCTGCACGAGGGCGAGCGCCGCCTTCGGCGAGGGCGTCGCGGCCACGTAATGGGGGACGGCGGCCCAGAGCGACGCCGACGGGATGCCGGCCTGCCGGCAGGCGTCGTGGAGGACGCCCACGATGCCGGTGGGGCCCTCGTAGCGCGAGCGCTCGAGACCGAGGCGCGCCACCAGGTCGGGATCGGCGGCCGTACCGGTGACCCGCACCGGCCGCGAGTGGGCGACGTCGGCCAGCAGCGCGCCGAGCGCAAGCATCATCTCGACGCCCAGCTCGCGCGCGATCCCCACCACCTGCTCGCAGAACGTCCTCCATCGCAGCTGGGGCTCGACGCCTAGGAGCACGACGACGTCGCGCTGGGTGCGGGGAAGAGTTCCGGCCGACAGCTCGTTGGACGGCCAGATGATCTCGCGCGTGATGCCGTCGGCCAGGTGGACCTGGGGCCGCGTGCTCGAGAAGTCGTAGAAGATCTCCGGGTCGATCGTGGCAAACGGACGAGCGTCCCACCGGTCGAGCAGGTACCGGCCCGCGGTGGTGGCGGCGTCGGCGGCGTCGTTCCAGCCCTCGAAGGCAGCGACGAGGACGGGCCGGCGGAGGCGGGGATGATCCGACCAGCGCACATGGTCCATCATTCGCGAAGCTACCCCTGGTGGTCGACCTGAACTGCCTCGCGGCCTTTTCGCCCCTTACGCGTGCCTGGTTCGAGGCCACGTTCGACGCGCCGACGGCAGCGCAGGACCAGGGATGGCCGGCTATCGCGCGCGGCGAGCACACCCTGATCCTCGCCCCGACCGGATCCGGCAAGACACTGGCCGCGTTCCTGTGGGCGATCGACCGACTCATGACGTCCGAGTTGGCCGCGGGCGAGCCGCGGCGTTGCCGCGTGCTCTACGTCTCGCCGTTGAAGGCGCTGACCTACGACGTCGAGCGCAACCTGCGGGCTCCGCTCGCGGGGATCGCCATCGAGGCGGAGCGCCGGGGCGAGCAGGTGCGGGCCCTTCGCGTCGCCACGCGCACGGGCGACACGCCGGAGTCCGACCGCCGCGACATCGTGCGTCACCCGCCCGACGTGCTCATCACCACTCCCGAGTCGCTCTACCTGATGCTCACGTCGGGCGCCCGGAAGGTGCTGGCGACCGTCGAGCACGTGATCGTCGACGAGATCCATGCCGTGGCCGGCACCAAGCGCGGCGCGCACCTGGCGCTCTCGTTGGAGCGGCTCGAGCGCCTCTGCCCGCAGCCGCCGCAGCGCATCGGGCTGTCGGCCACGCAGCGGCCGCTCGACGAGATCGCCCGGTTCCTCGGCGGCCAGCGCGACGGGCGCCCGAGGGCGGTGAGCGTCGTCGACGCCGGCGTCCGCAAGCCGCTCGAGCTGGAGGTGATCGTCCCGGTCGAGGACATGGGCGAGCCCGGGCAGGCCGCGAGCGACGATCCCGAGACCCGTCACTCGATCTGGCCGGCCATCACCCCGGTGCTGCTCGACCTGATCAGAGAGCACCGCTCCACCCTGGTCTTCGTCAACGCCCGCCGCCTTGCGGAGCGGCTGGCGTCGCGGCTCAACGAGCTCGCGGGCGAGGAGCTGGTGCGCGCCCACCACGGGTCGATCGCGCGCGAGCAGCGGCTCGAGATCGAGGACGCGCTGAAGGCGGGCAAGCTGCCGGCGCTGGTGGCCACGTCGAGCCTCGAGCTCGGCATCGACATGGGTGCCATCGACCTCGTGGTGCAGGTCGAGGCGCCGGCGTCCGTTGCCAGCGGCCTCCAGCGCATCGGACGCGCCGGCCATCGCGGATATTCCCGAAGTACCGGGGCGACCTCGTGAGCGCGGCGGTGGTCGCCCAGCGCATGAAATCGGCGCTCATCGAGGAGACGCGCGTCCCCCGGAACCCCGTCGACGTACTCGCGCAGCAGATCGTGGCCATGTGCGCGGTCGAGGAGCTCTCGGTCGACGAGGTGGCCGCCGTCGTCGGGCGCGCGTACCCGTTTGCCGACCTGTCGCGAGAGCTGCTCGAGAACGTGCTCGACATGCTCGCCGGCAGGTATCCGTCGGACGAGTTCGCCGAGCTGCGGCCGCGCCTCAACTGGGACCGTGTCGCGGGCACGCTGCAGGCGCGTCCCGGCGCGCGCATGTTGGCGGTCACCAGCGGCGGGACGATCCCCGATCGCGGCCTCTACGGCGTTTTCACGCCCGCGGGCTCGCGGGTCGGCGAGCTCGACGAGGAGATGGTCTACGAGAGCCGGGTCGGAGAGACCTTCGTGCTCGGCGCGTCCACGTGGCGCATCGAGGAGATCACCCGCGACCGCGTGGTCGTCACGCCCGCGCCCGGCGAGCCGGGCAAGATGCCGTTCTGGCACGGCGACGGCCTCGGGCGGCCCGTCGAGCTCGGCCGGGCCATCGGCGCCTTCCTCCGCGATGTCGACTCGTGGGACGACGCCCGCCTGGCCGAGGAGTGCTCGCTCGACGAGCTCGCCGTCCGCAACCTTCGTGCGTATCTCGACGAGCAGCGCGAGGCGACCGGCGTCGTACCGAACGACCGGGAGATCGTCGTCGAGCGCTTTCGCGACGAGCTCGGCGACTGGCGGGTCTGCGTGCTCACGCCGTTCGGCGCGCGCGTGCACGCGCCGTGGGCGCTCGCGACCGAGGCCCGGTTGCACGATCGTCTCGCGGTCGAGGTGCAGACCATGTGGAGCGACGACGGCTTCGTCCTCCGCCTGCCCGAGTCAGACGAGCCGCCGCCGCTCGACGAGCTGCTTCCCGAGCCCGACGAGATCGAGGACCTCGTCGTCGGCCAGGTCGCCGACAGCGCGCTGTTTGCCGCCCGGTTCCGCGAGAACGCCGCCCGTGCCCTGCTGCTCCCCCGCCGGCGGCCGGGTTCCCGCACGCCCCTGTGGCAGCAGCGCCAGCGGGCGGCCGACCTGCTGGCGGTGGCGTCGCAGCACGGCTCGTTCCCGATCCTGCTCGAGACCTACCGCGAATGCCTGCGCGACGTCTTCGACCTGCCCGCGCTGGTCGAGCTCCTGCGCGATGTCCGGGCGCGCCGCGTGCGCGTCGTCTCGGTCGACACTGTGCGGCCCTCGCCGTTCGCATCCTCGCTCGCGTTCGCGTACATCGCCACGTTCCTCTACGAGGGCGACGCTCCGCTGGCCGAACGGCGGGCCCAGGCCCTCAGCCTCGACCGTGACCTGCTGGCCGAGCTCCTCGGCGCCGAGGAGCTGCGCGAGCTCGTCGACCCGGGCGTCCTCGCAGAGCTCGAGGCCGAGCTCCAGGCGCTCGACGAGGCCCGATGGGCCGCGAGCGCCGACGACGCCCACGACCTGCTGCGGCGCCTCGGCGACCTGACGGCCGAGGAGCTGCGGGCGCGGTCCACCGCCGACTTCACCGGCGAGCTCGTCGCCGGCCACCGGGCCGTTCCCGTGCGGGTCGTCGGCGAGGAGCGGCTGATCGCGGCCGAGGACGCGGGCCGGTACCGCGACGCGCTCGGCGCGATCCCGCCCGGCGGCGTTCCCGACGCGTTCCTCGAAGCCGTCGACGACCCGGTCGGCTCGTTGCTGCTGCGCTGGGCGAGGACCCACGGCCCGTTCGTCGCCGTCGAGCCCGCGAGCCGCTTCGGGCTGCCGGTCGAGCGGGTGGGGGACACACTGGCCCGCCTGGCGGACGAGGGACGGCTGCTCCGCGGCGAGTTCCGACCAACGGGACGGACACGCGAGTGGTGCCACCCGGAGGTGCTGAAGACGCTGCGGCGCCGCTCGCTGGCAGCGCTGCGGCGAGAGGTGGAGGCTGTGGAGCCGGCCGCGCTGGCGCGGTTCCTTCCTGCTTGGCACGGCGTGGGATCGAACGGCCGGGGCCTCGACCGGCTCCACGAGGTCGTCGCCCAGCTCCAGGGCGTGCCGATCCCCGCGTCCGTGCTCGAGCGCGACGTCCTCCCGGCGCGGGTCCGCGACTACTCGCCCCGGCTGCTCGACGAGCTGTGCGCGGCGGGCGACGTGATGTGGGTGGGCGCGGGACCGCTCGGCCGCGACGACGGCCGTGTCGTGCTCTTGTTGCGCGACCGCGCCCCGCTCGTGCTCCCCGACCTGCAGCCTGCGGGCGAGCGTCCCGACGGTGCCGAGCACGAGCGCCTGCGCGAGGTGCTCGCGACGCGCGGCGCGTGCTTCTTCCGGGAGCTGGGCGGTGCCGACGACCGCGCGTCGCTCGACGCCCTGTGGGACCTCGTGTGGGCAGGCGAGGTCACCAATGACTCGTTCGCGCCGCTGCGGTACGCAAGACCCTCGTCGTCACGACCGAGACGGGCGTCTCGCCCGCGGCCCGGCTCGCTGACGGTCCTCGGCCCGCCGCGCGCCCAGGGTCGCTGGTCGCTCGTTGCAGGCTCGCAGCGCGGCGAGGTGTTGCCCACCGAGCGCGCCCATGCTCGCGCCGGCATGCTGCTCGACCGCCACGGCGTCCTCACCCGGGAGGCGGTGCGCGGTGAGGGCGCGCCCGGCGGGTTCGCCGGCGTCTATCCCGTGCTGCGGGCGATGGAGGAGCGTGGCCGTGTGCGGCGCGGCTACTTCGTGGCCGGTCTCGGCGGCGCGCAGTTCGCCCTCCCCGGGGCCGTCGACCGTCTGCGCGCATGCCGCGACACCGGCACCGGCACCCGTACCGGCACGCTCGTGCTCGCCGCCACCGACCCCGCGAATCCTTACGGTGTCGCGTTGCCCTGGCCGGGCTCACCCGCCAGGCTCGCTCGCGCTGCGGGCGCGTACGTCGTGCTCGTCGACGGTGTGGCGTCGCTGTTCGTCGAACGCGGCGGGCGCGGGCTCGTTGCGTTGCGCCCACTCGACGGGGAGTGGGAGCGCGACGCGATCGCCGGTCTCGTCTCGTTGGTCGACGACGGCCGGCTCCGGCGCCTGGCCGTCGAACGCGTCGACCCGGCGCTGGCGGCCCACCTTGCCGACGCCGGTTTCGTGCCGAGCCCCAAAGGCCTCGTGCGCTACGCCGAGCGCGGCCGGGTCAGCGCCGGGTGAGCTTGCTCGGGTCGCTCGGGTAGCCGCCCGAGTCGACCACGGCCTTGGCCCAGGGCTCGAGCAGCGCGAGCAGCTCGTCGGCGTCGTCGCCGAGCGCGTCGACCACCCGCTGCTCGCCGCGGTCGGTCGCCTCTTCGATCGACGCCCGCAGCTCGACGCCTGCGTCCGTGAATCCGTCGCCGTCGACGAGGCCGCGCGAGCGCAGACGCTCGATGCCGGCTTCGATCTGATCGCTGCGCCACCCGCGCGTGGCGACGTAGGAGTTCAGGGGCAGCTTCCACCACAGCTCGGTGAGCAGGGTTATCTCGACCGGGTCGACGCCGTGCGACACCCACGCCGCCGTGTGCGAGTCGCCGCGGTGCTCACGCACCAGGTCGGCCGCCCGCCAGAAGTCGCCGAAGGGGTCGCCGGGCCAGCCGAGCGAGCGCAGGCCGGAGAAGATCGGCCTGCCCTCGCCGGTGGCCGCGTCGGCCGCCCGTCGCAGCAACTCGCCGGCGCGAGCCAGGCCGGCGGGGGCGTCACCGAGGATCCGCATCAGCGACGCGGTGGCCCCGTGCTCGCGGGCCTTGAGGATCGAGGACGCGTCGGTCTTCGACCACCCTTCGGTGACAGCCGGGATCACGATGTCGGGGTTGAAGACCGCGAAGGCGGCGGTCACGACCTCGCCGGGGACCTGGCCCATGCATGCGCCGCGGCTGCAGAAGTACCCGGGCAGGTAGGAGAGGCCGAGCTCCTTGTAGCTGTCGTGCGCCTCGGGCGCGAAGTACACGTTGGCCGCGAGCGGCTCGACCAGGTCGCGGAGCCGGCGGCTCACGGCACGTACACGATCGTTTGGGGACATGGCCCGACATTAGGGGGCGGACCGGCCATTTCGCACTGCCGTCCCCCTCTGCCGCCCTGCAGTAATGTGACGCTCGTGTCAGCAATCGCGGAGCCGTTCGACCCCTTCGCCGGCGCCGAGCAGACGGTCGTCGGCGCCGTCCGCGACCCCTACCCGGCCCTCGCCGAGAAGCGGCGCACGACCCCGGTCGAGGTGGTCGACGAGGACTTCGGCCGGCACGTCGAGATCTACACCTACGAGGACGTCGAGCGGGTGCTGCGCGACAACCACACCTTCTCGTCCACCGTCTACGTCGAGGTCATGGGCCTGCTGATGGGCCACACCATCCTCGAGATGGACGAACCCGAGCACCGGCTCCACCGCCACCTCGTCTCGCACGCGTTCCGCCAGAAGGTGCTGGCCCACTGGGAGGACGCTCTCGTGGGCGAAGTCGTCGACGACCTGATCGACCGCTTCGCCGACCGCGGCCGGGCCGACCTCGTGCGCGAGCTCACGTTCGCGTTCCCTGTGAAGGTCATCGCCGGCATCCTGGGCCTGCCGGAGCGCGACTACGTCCAGTTCCAGAAGTGGTCGCTCGCGCTGATCAGCGTGGCCTATGACTTCGACCGGGCGGTGGCGGCGTCACAGAGCCTCAAGGAGTACTTCGGCCCGATCGTCGACCAGCGCCGCGCCGAGCCCGCGGAAGACCTCATCAGCGACCTGTGCCAGGCGGAGGTCGACGGGCAGCGCCTGAGCGACGAGGAGATCTTCGCCTTTCTGCGCCTGCTGCTCCCGGCGGGGGTCGAGACGACCTACCGCTCGTCGGGCAACCTGCTGTTCGCGCTGCTCACGCACCCCGACCAGCTGGACGCGGTCCGTCGCGACCGATCGCTGTTGCCGCAGGCCATCGAGGAGGGGCTGCGGTGGGAGCCGCCGCTCCTGGGCATCATGCGGGCGCCGACCATCGACGTCGAGATCCGAGGTGTAGCGATTCCCGCGGGCACTGCGGTGGGCGTCAACATCGGGTCGGCCAACCGCGACGAGACGCGCTACGAGCGACCCGACGAGTTCGACATCCGCCGCGACCCGAAGCAGCACATTGCCTTCGGGTTCGGTCCCCACATGTGCCTCGGGATGCACCTGGCGCGGATGGAGACGCGCGTGGCGGTGAGTGCGGTACTCGACCGGCTCCCCAACCTGCGCCTCGATCCCGCTGACACGAGCGACGCGCACATCCACGGCGACATCTTCCGATCGCCGACCACGCTGCCGGTCCTCTTCGGCTGAGGCTCAGCCCAGCGGTAGCGCCAGGGTGAAGCGGGCTCCGCCGTCGGGGTTGGCCTCGTAGGACAGCTCGCCGCCGTGGGCACGCGCGATGCCGCGCGAGATGAAGAGGCCGAGGCCGGTGCCGGGCGACTGCGCGCCGAGACGCGCGAACTTCCGGAACAGCTCGTGCTGGCGGTCGTCGGGAATCCCAGGGCCCTGGTCGACGACCGAGATGCGCGCCTGAGCGCCGACCACTTCCGCGTCGATGGCGATCACGGTGCCGTGGGGGCTGAACTTCGCCGCGTTGGCCATCAGGTTCGACAGCACCTGCCGAATGCGCACCGCGTCCACGGCCGTCTCGAGCGGCACGCCGGCGTCGACCTGGATCCGGTGGTCGCCCAGGAGCGGCGCGAGGTCGCTGACGCTCTCGCGGACGAGCTCCGAGAGGTCGGTGTGCGACTTGGTGAGAAGCAGCTGTCCCCGTTGCACGGCGCGGGCGTCGGCGAAGCTCTGGATGAGCGCGTTGAGCTGCACGACACCGCGTACGATCGACCCAGCGCTCCTGACGATCGTCGTGTGGTCGAGACGGTCGATGTGTTCCTCGAGCGTCTCGGCGTAGCCGCGGATCACCATCATCGGCGTGCGGAGCTCGTGGATCATGAACGACATGAGCTCCTCGAGGGTGCCCTCGCTCTCGTCGGCCTCGTTCTCCAGAATCGTGGCCGTGATCGGCTCCTCGGCCGGCTCGGGCACCGGCGCCCCGCACAGCCTCCTGATGATCTGGGCGATCACGCGGACCGGCTGGCCCTTCTCGACGAAACGGTCGGCTCCCAGGCTGAGCGCCTGGTCGCGCAGCTCGGCGCCGCTGAACCCGGACAGCACCATGATCTTCGTCGCGGGCGCACGGCGGCGAATGGCGGTGATCGCCTGGAAGCCGTCCATCTGCGGCATCGCCAGGTCGAGGATGACGAGGTCGGGAAGCAACGACACCGTCTGCTCGACCGCGTCGTAGCCGTTGTCGGCCTCGGCCACCACGTCGAAGCCGTCCATCAGGTCGAGGCTCATCCGCAGGAGCTGCCGGACCTCCGCCGTGTCGTCGGCGATGAGGAGGCGAAGCGGTGGTCCGACGGGATCGGCCTTCACGTCGGTCACGGCGACATCGTTGCACAGGCGAGCCGGATCACTAGCCTCAGCGGGTGGCGCGCCGCCGTGTGTTCGTCGACGTCACGCCGCTCCGCGAATCTCGCGACTACCGCTACCTGTACTTCGGGCAGATGGTGTCGTTCCTCGGCCGCCAGCTGACCGTGGTCGCCGTGCCGTACCAGGTCTTCAAGATCACTGGCTCGTCGTTCGACGTGGGCATGGTCGGTTTGGTCTCGCTCGGGCCACTCGTGGTGCTCTCGTTGGCGGGCGGCGCCATCGCCGACTCCGTCGACCGGCGCAAGCTCCTGATCGTCACCCAGGTGGCGCTGGCGGCCACCAGCGTGGGTCTCGCGCTCAACGCGGAACGCGACAGCCCGGCGCTCTGGCCGCTGTTCGTGCTCACCGCGCTGGCGGCGGGTCTCTCGGGGATCGACCTGCCCACGCGCACCGCGGCGCTCCCGAACCTGATCCGGCGCGAGCAGCTCCCGGCCGCCGCCGCGCTCGGCCAGATCCTGATCCAGACCGGCCAGGTCGCCGGGCCCGCCGTCGCCGGCCTGGTCATCGCCCGCCTGAGCCTCGCCGACGCCTACTGGTTCGACGTGGCCACCTTCGGCGCCGCCCTCTTCGCCCTGCTGCAGATGCGCCCGCTGCCCCCCGAGGGCGGCGGCACCCGAGCCGGGTTCGGCTCGGTACGCGAGGGCCTGCGGTATCTGCGCGGACGGCGTGTGCTCCAGAGCATCTTCTGGATCGACGTCGACGCCATGGTGTTGGGAATGCCCCGCGCCGTGTTCCCCGCGCTCGGCACCAATGTCTTCCACGGCGGCGCGTCGGCCGTCGGGCTGTTGTACGCGGCGCCTGGCGCGGGCGCGCTCGTCGGTGCGGTCACCACCGGCTGGGTCGGCTCGGTCCGGCGCCAGGGACGCGCCGTGATCGTGGCGGTCGTCGCGTGGGGAATCGCGATCGTGGCCTTCGGCTTCACCCGGTGGCTTCCCGCCGCGCTGTTGTTCCTCGCGCTCGCGGGTGCGGCCGACGTCGTGTCGGCGGTCTTCCGCGGCACGATCCTCCAGACGACGGTGCCGGACGCGCTGCGCGGCCGCTTGTCGGCGATCAACATCGCCGTCGTCACGGGCGGCCCCCGGCTGGGGGATGCCGAGGCAGGTGTGGTCGCGGCCGCGGCCGGGCTCCGGTTCTCGGTCGTCTCCGGTGGCCTCGGGTGCGTCCTGGGTGTCGCCCTGCTGAGCCGGTTGTTCCCGGAGCTCGATCGCCACACGGCGCCGGTCGGCGGCGCTCCCCCCACAACTACACTCGATCCATCGGTCGAGGCGGAGGGGGAGTAGCGATGGCGGATGGGGCCAAGGTACGCACCGTCGCCGACATCATGAGCTCGCCGCCGGTCACGGCGACGCCGTCGGAGACGATCGCGGTGGCAGCCAGCCGCATGCGAGAGGAGAAGGTCGGGTCCGTCGTCGTGGTCGACGGCACCCGCCCGATCGGCATCCTCACCGAGCGCGACCTCGTGCGCTTCGGTGCGTCCGGTGCCGACGGGTCGGCGTCGAAGGTCTCGGAGTGGATGACCGAAGACCCCGACACGGTCGCACCCGAGGTCGAGGTCGTCGACGCGTGGAAGAGCCTCGCCGAGCACGGGTACCGGCACATCCCCGTCGTGAGCAACGGCGAGCTGGTCGGCATCGTGTCGATGCGCGACCTCATGCGCATCTCGCAGATCCAGCCCGTCACCCACCCCGGGCACCTCGAGGCGCCCAAGGGCCTCGAAGGCGTCGTGGTCGCGGAGACGTCGGTCGGCGACGTCCGCGGCCAGGAGGGCTTCTACCACTATCGCCAGTACTCGGCCGTCGAGCTGGCCGAGAAGCGGACGCTCGAGGACGTCTGGCACCTGCTGTTCGAGGGCGAGCTGCCGACCAAGGCGGAGCGCCAGGCCTTCATCGACGAGATCCGGCCCTTGCGCGAGCTGCCCGCGGGTGTACGCGGACTGCTGCCGGCGATCGCCACCGCGGGCGAGCACTTCCTTCCGCTCGACGCGCTGCGCACGGCCTACTCGCTCACCACCTACGCCCTCGACTTCAAGCCGTCGCTCGACGTCGATGCCGCGACGCTGCGCGGCGACGCGATGCGCACATGCGCCGTGATCCCGACGCTGCTGATGGCGCTCTACCGCCTCAACCGCGGGCTCGAGCCCATCCCACCGCACCCCGACCTGGCGTACTCGGCCAACTACCTCTACATGTTGACGGGCGAGGTGCCCGACCCCCAGCACGCTCGTGCCGTCGAGCAGTACCAGATATCGACCATCGACCACGGCTTCAACGCGTCGACCTTCACGGCGCGCGTCATCACGTCGACGGGCGCTGATCTCGGGTCGGCGATCGTGGGTGCGATCGGCGCGCTCTCAGGCCCGCTGCACGGCGGCGCACCGAGCCGGGCGCTCGACATGCTCGACGCGATCGGCAAACCCGAGAACGCCGACGCGTGGATCCGTGACGCGGTCGAGCACGGCAGGCGCATCATGGGGTTCGGGCACCGCGTCTACAAGACCGACGACCCGCGCTCGCTCCTGCTGCGCAGCGTCGCCGAGCGCCTCGGCGGCGAGATGACCGAGTTCGCCAAGAAGGTCGAGCGAACTGTCGTCGATGTGCTGGCCGAGCTCAAGCCCGGCCGCAACCTCTACACAAACGTCGAGTTCTACGCGGGCGTGGTGATGGACAAGTGCGGCATCCCGCGTGAGATGTTCACACCCACGTTCGCGTCGAGCCGCGCCATCGGGTGGAGCGCGCACGTGCTCGAGCAGGCGGCCGACAATCGCCTGATACGGCCGAGCGCCCGCTACGACGGCCCCCCTCCGCCCCAGCCCGTTCCCGACCCCGAGTAGGTCACTCGAGGTGGCCGCGGTCACGGTCGAGGTGGCCGGGGAGGTCACCCCCGATCTCGTTGCCGCTTTCGAACGGCTCGTGCCGCAGCTCTCGCGGTCGTCCCCGCCCCCTGATGCCGGCACCCTTGCCGCGGTCGTGGCCAACCCGTCGAACACCGTCTTCGTCGCGCGCAGCGGCGACCAGACCATCGTCGGGACGCTCACGCTCGTCGTCTTCCGCATCCCGACCGGGGCGCGCGCCTGGATCGAGGACGTGGTCGTCGACGAGTCGGCGCGCGGTCAGGGTGCGGCGAGCGCGCTGACAAATGCCGCCGTGGCCCGGGCCGCCGAGCTGGGCGTCCGCACCGTCGACCTCACGTCGCGGCCGTCGCGCGAGGACGCCAACCGCCTCTACCAGAAGCTCGGGTTCGTGAAGCGCGAGACCAACGTCTACCGGTACGACGTCCCTGGCTGAGACGCGCGCTAGCGGCGGTGACGGGCGGCGAGGGCGCCGGCTGCGGCGCCGACGAGCGTCGCCACGGCGAGCGCCACCCACAACGGGGCCGTGAACTGGGGGACGATGAAGCGGATCTTCGTGCGCCGGGTGTTCTCGAAGATGAACACCACCAGGAGCACCACGAGCACCAGCGCCGCGATCAGCCGCGGGTGCATCGTGGGCTCGCGATCGCGGTCGGGCACGCTTCCAGCTTGCCAGGTGAGGGTCCGAAATGGGCCAACCGGGCTATGGACGTCACTTCTCCCCTTCTCCACCATCGGGACCTGATGGGTGACATCGAGGCGACGCCGCTCGCGCCCTGGGACTGCCCGCGCTGCGGTCACCACAACGTCGAGCGGAGCTGTGGCTTCTGCCGCTACCGCTACGACCCCGGGGCGCCACCCGTCGAGGCGTTGGCCGCAACGCCCGCGGCGCCGGCGCCCGAGACGACCATGCCGCCCGCGCCCCGGTCGTGGCCACCGGCGCGGCTGATAGGCGCCTTCGTGCTCCTCGGGCGCGGCGGGCACTCGTACCCGGCTCGTTGGGACCCGCGCGTCGCCGACGTCGTCAACTACGTCGCCGGCGCGCGCGGCCTCACGTTCGAGCACCCGGTGCCGGTCGACTTCCTCAGCGTGCCCGCGTACCGGAAGATCGCGAGCACAAGCGCGCAGGGACTGTCGCCCAAGGAGCGGCAACAGCTGCAGCACGCGGTGGAGACGTTGCGGGCCCTCGGGCTCGTCAGCGGCAAGGTCGACCTTCTCAAGCAGCTCAACACGTTGACCGGCGAGGGCACGCTCGCGTTCTACGACGACACCCACAAGCGGGTGCGGGTGAGAGGCACGGCTGTCACCCCGGCCCTGCGCGTCACGCTCGCCGACCCACGTGCTCCAGGACCAGCACTTCGGACTGTCGAAGATCCGCGGGGGCGACAACAGCGGTCGGGCCGACGCGTACCGCGCTCTGGCCGAGGGCGACGCCGATCGCATCGAGCAGAAGTACGTCGACACCCTCAGCGCGGCCGACAAGGCCTCCTACGATGCCAGTCACGCCACCGATGTGAACCAAGCGACGAGCAAGGAGGCCTCGGTACCGCCGGCTCTCGTGTCGTTCTTCGCCGCGCCGTACGCGCTCGGTGACCAGTTCGTCGACTCGATCGACCAGGCACGTGGCGGCAGCGGGGTCGACGCCGCCTTCCGGAACCCGCCGCACAGCGAGAAGCCGTTGCTGGACCCCTTCGTGTACCCCGCGGGCGACCGAGTGGTGAACGTCTCGCGCCCGAAGCTCGCGTCCGGGGAGAAGCGCGTCGACAAGGGCGACTTCGGCGCGGTCGCGTGGTACCTCGTGCTCGCGTCGCGGCTCGATCCGCACCGGGCGCTGGACGCGGTCGACGGCTGGGGCGGCGACGCGTACGTCGCCTTCAACCGGGCCCTCGGGTCGGTCATGTCGGACTGGGCGAAGGCCATGCCCGCCGGCGCGGCGCGCGTCACCGTCGGGGCCACGGTTGAGGTCGAGTCGTGCGACCCCGGTGCCAGCGCCGGCTCCTCGGGTCCGGCCGGGTCGGGCGACCTCCTCACCCTGCCGGCGACCCGCTCTGCCATCGCCGTCGGCGCCGTGAAGCAGGGCGCGACCGAGCGGGCGGCGGAGTGCTTCTCACACAAGGTGGTCGATCTGCTGACCATCCAGCAGCTGGACGCCTCGGACGCGGAGCTCGAGGCGTTGGGGCTGACCGCGAAGATCCGCGACGCCGCCCTCGCCTGTCGCGGCTCCGGCTAGGGGGCCGGGGGCGCCGCGGCGGCTCTGCTGCATACTGCCGGCATGCGAGAGCCTGATTTCGGCGGTGTCATCGGACCGACATGGCGCGAGTCGACGCCGTGGTGGCCGCCCGAGCCGCAGCCTCCGCCGGGTGCGCCCAACCTGCTGCTCGTCGTGCTCGACGACGTGGGCTACGCGCAGCTCGGGTGTTACGGCTCCGACATCGACACCCCCAACCTCGACCGGTTGGCTGCGGGAGGCGTCCGTCTCGCCAACTTCCACACCACGGCGTTGTGCTCGCCGACGCGCGCCTGCCTGCTCACGGGGCGCAACCATCACTCGTGCTCGATGGGACGAATCGCCGACCTCGCCGTGGGCTATCCCGGCTACTGGGGTCGCATCCCGCGGACCCACGGGTTCCTCTCGGAGATCCTGGGCGCCCACGGCTACCTCGCGCACGCGGTCGGCAAGTGGCACCTCACCCCGGAGGACGAGACCCACATGGCCGCGCCCCGCGACACCTGGCCGTGCGGTCGAGGCTTCCAGCGCTGGTACGGCTTCCACGGTGGTGAGACGCATCAGTTCGTGCCGACCTTGTTCCAGGACAACCACGCGGTGCCGCCTCCTCGCCGGCCCGAGGACGGCTACCACCTCACCGAGGACCTCGCCGACCGCGCCATCCGCTATCTCGGCGAGCTGCGGTCGGTCGAGCCCGACAAGCCGTTCTTCCTCTACTTCGCGACCGGCGCGTGCCACGCGCCGCACCAGGCGCCACCGCCGTGGATCGAGCGGTACCACGGGCGCTTCGACGCGGGTTGGGACGCATGGCGGGAGGCGACCTTCGCCCGCCAGAAGGCGGCCGGCCTGCTGCCCGCCGGCACGCAGCTCTCACCGCGCCCGCCGTGGGTGCCGGCATGGGCCGACCTCGAGCCGGAGGATCGGCGCGTCAACGCGCGGTTCATGGAGTGCTTCGCCGGCTTCCTCTCGCACGCCGACGCGCAGATCGGGCGCGTGCTGGCGTTCGTCGAGGAGCTCGGCGAGTGGGACGACACCATCGTGGTCGTCGTGTCCGACAACGGTGCGAGCGCCGAGGGCGGCATGCGCGGGTCGATCAACGACTCCCGCCTCTGGAACGGCCTGCCCGCCGGACGCGGCGAGCTGCGGGCGCGCATCGACGAGCTGGGCGGGCCCAGCGCCCACAACAACTACCCGTGGGGTTGGACGATGGCGGGCAACACACCGTTCCGCCGCTGGAAGCGCGAGGTGCACGAGGGCGGCGTGGCCGACCCGTGCATCGTGCACTGGCCCCGGGGCATTGCCAGCCGCGGCGGGATCCGCCACCAGTTCGCCCATGCGATCGACGTGCTCCCCACCGTGCTGGAGCTGGCGGGCATCGACCCACCCGAGGAGATCGGCGGTGTCGCGCAGAGCCCGATCGACGGCCAGAGCTTCGCCTACCTCCTCGACGACGCATCCGCGGCGGCGCGCCACACGACGCAGTACTTCGAGATGTTCGGCAGCCGCGGCATCCACCACGACGGCTGGAAGGCGGTCACGTTCAAGCCGATCGGGCAGATGTACCACGACGGGCTCGACCCGGACGCGCCGTTCGACGACGACGTGTGGGAGCTCTACCACGTGGCCGAGGACCTGTCCGAGTGCGACGACCTCGCGCTTCGTCATCCCGAGAAGCTGGCCGAGCTGGTCGAGGTGTGGTGGCGCGAGGCGAGGCAGTTCGGAGTGCTGCCCCTCGACAACCGGCCCGTCGCCGCGCTGATGGCGCCGCGCCGGCCGTTCGATGACCGTCCCCGCTACGTGTTCTGGCCTGGCGGCGCCCTGGTGCCCGAACGCGTCACCGCGAACATGCGCAACCGGTCACACGCGATACGCGCCGAGGTCGACGTGCCCGACGGGGTCGCGCCTGAAGGCGTGCTGCTGGCGATGGGAACGGCGCTCGGCGGCTGGTCGTTCCTCGTGCTCGACGGACGGCTCCGTTACGTCAACAACTACCTCGGGAAGGATCGCCACGTCGTGGCGTCGACGGAGCCGGTGCCGCCCGGCCGCCACGAGCTCGCGTTCACGTTCGTGACGAACGGCGACTTCCGGGGCACGGGCCGGCTGCTGCTCGACGGGCAGGTCGTCGGCGAGGGCGAGATCCCACAAGTCACGCCCGTGCGGTTCTCGATCAGCGGTGGTGGGGTGACGTGTGGGTGGGAGCAGGGCCCGGCGGTGGGGGAGGGCTATACAGCCCCGTTCCCGTTCACCGCGACGCTCCGGCGGGTGACGCTCGACGTCGACGGCCGGCCGCACCGCGAACCGGAGGCCGAGTTCGAGGCCGTCATGTCCGAGCAGTAAGGCAGGCGGCCGTTCGGGCGGTGGGGCTCACCCGATGCGGGCGCTCTGGCCGCCGTCGACCGGGAGGACGGCGCCGGTGACGAAGGCGGACTCGTCGGACGCGAGGTACAGGGCGGCATAGGCCACGTCGAAGGCGGTGCCCATCCGCCCGCCGAGCGGCACCTGCGCGTGCCGGGCCTCCGCCATCTCCTCCCGCGGGATCCCCCGGGCGGCGGCCGCGGCGTCGACGGCCATCGGCGTGTCGATGAGGCCCGGCATGATGGCGTTGACCCTGATCCCGAAGCGGGCGTTCCCGAGCGCGAGCGCGTGGGTCATCGCGTTCACGCCTGCCTTCGACACCTTGTACGCGAAGAGGTTGGTGGCGCCGGCGATTGCCGCGATCGAAGAGATGTTGACGATCGACCCACTGGCCTGCTCGCGCATCACGGGCAACGCGTGCTTGCACGTGAGCCACATCCCCTTGAGATTGGTGTCGATGATGCGCTGCCAGACGGCCTCGTCGAGACTGGTCGCGCTCCGGTCGCCGGCTCCGATGCCGACGTTGTTGTGCAGGACGTCGACCCGCCCAAACGCGTCGACGGCGGCCCGGACGAGGCGCGCACAGTCGTCCTCGTGCGTGATGTCGGCGTGGTGCACGACGGCTTCCCCGCCCTCGCCGTCGATGATGGCCCGCGTCTCCTCGGCCGAGTCGCGATCGCGGTCGACGAGGAGCATGCGCCCACCCTCCCGCGCGAACAGGATCGCCACCGCCCGGCCGTTGCCGACCGTCTCGCCGGGGCTCTGGCCGGCTCCGACCACGACCGCCGCCTTGCCGTCGAGCCGTCCTGTCATGGGTGGATCCTCCGATCAGGGGTTGTGCCACCCGACAGGCAGGACGACGACGCGTCCGCCTGTCAGGCGATAACGGACCTGCCAGTGGTAATAGCCCAGATAGGCGCGCGGATCGGCGAGCATGCGCCGCGCGTAGCGACTCACCGCGTCGACGTAGAGGGCGCTGTGGTTGTAGTGGTAGAGGGCACCGGCCATGTCGGCGGGAGCGCCGTTGGCGTGGAGGTAGCGGGCGGCGGCGAGGATCGAGTCGTGGTCGCTGTTGATGTCGCCTTGGCCGTACCTCGCCCACGTCGAGGGCAGGAACTGCATGGGCCCCTGCGCGCCGGCGGTGCTCGGGCCACGGATGCGGCCCATGCGGGTCTCGACGAGGTGGATCGCGGCGAGGTACGCCCAGGGCACGCCGAAGGCAGCTTCGGCCTCGCGGTAGTCACGCTGCAGCTCGTCCGCCGGTGCGGGCGCGACGATGTGCCACGGGGGCAGCGTGGGCCGGGGCGGTGTCAGCCGCTCGAGGTCGACACCGGCGGTCACGTCCGAGGCCACCGCCGACCGCACCGGCTCCGGCAGCAGGGCGCTGACGCGTGAGTAGAGGCCGGCGTCCTCGACGAGCGCCGCCTCGAGGTCCTGCTGGGCCTCGCCCAGGTTCGGCAGCTGCGATGCAGGTGTTGCCGGGTCGCCGATGCCGGTCTCGACGGTCTGCAGCTTGGTCGCCACCCCGGCGGCGGGGTCCGGCGGCACGGTTGTGACGCTTGTTGACGGCGCAGGACTCGCCGACGTGGACGGCGCAGGCCCCGCGCGTGCCACCGGGCGCGCGTGCGAGCAGCCCGCCAGCATGGTCCCGGCTGCGATCAGCGCGGCGAGACGACGCGTACCAGCCCCTCCTGCGCCACCGACACGACGAGCCGGCCGTCGCGCGTGTAAATGGAGCCTCGGGCGAAGCCCCGTGACCCCGCGACCGACGGGCTCTTTTGGTCGTACAGCAGCCAGTCGTCGGCGCGGAACGGACGGTGGAACCACATCGCGTGGTCGAGGCTCGCCATCATCAGCCGGTCGTGGTCCTCGAACCCGCTCACGTCGTGGGGCAGCGTCGTCGTGTCGAGGAGCGTGAGGTCGGATGCATAGGCGACGACGCACGCGTGCAGCAGCGGGTCGTCCGGAAGCATGCCGTCGGCGCGCATCCAGACTCGCTGCACGGGCGGTAGCGGGCCCGCGGTCTTCCGGTCGAACGGGCTCTCGGTGATGTACCGCGTGTCGATCGGCCGGGGGCGGTCGTACCAGTCGCCCAGCAGCTCGCGCAGCGGCGCCATTCGCTCCTGAAACGTCGGGAGCGAGTCGGGGTCGGGCACCTCCGGCATCGGCACCTGGTGGTCGAGCCCCTCCTCGCTCGCGTGGAACGACGCCGCGAGGTTGAAGATGGCCCGTCCGTGCTGGATGGCGACGACCCGCCGGGTGGTGAACGAGCGGCCGTCGCGGATGCGGTCGACGTCGTAGAGGATGGGCACCGTGGGGTCGCCGGGACGCAGGAAGTAGGCGTGCAGCGAGTGGACGTCGCCGGTCTCGACCGTGCGCCCCGCCGCGACCAGTGCCTGACCCGCGACCTGCCCGCCGAAGACCCGCTGGCGGTCCTCCTTGGGGCTGATGCCACGGAAGATGTTGACCTCGATGGGTTCGAGGTCGAGCAGGTCGACGAGGTCATCGAGCGCTCCCTGGGTCACCTGCCCATCCTCGCAGGTGCTGTGGAATGCTCGGGCCATGTCCGAGGCCCGCGCGGTGTGGAGCAACGCCTTCGCCACCCGCGTGCGGCCGTTCGTCCGCGGCGGCGCCATCGAGGCGCCGTCGGTGTCCAACATCGTGGTGGGGTGAACCGATGACGTCGTTCCCGGAGGGTTTTGTGTGGGGCACCGCCACGGCGGCGCACCAGGTCGACGGCGCCAACTGGAACAACGACTGGTGGGAGTGGGAGCACGACCCCAGCTCGCCGTGCGTCGAGTCGAGCGGCGACGCGTGCGACCACTGGCACCGCTATCCCGACGACATCCGGATGCTGGCCGACCTCGGCTTCGGCAGCTACCGCTTCTCGCTCGAGTGGAGCCGCATCGAGCCGGAAGAGGGCGAGTGGTCGGCCGTGGCCCTCGACCACTACAGGCGTGTGTGCGCCACCTGCCACGAAGAGGGGATCCGGCCCGTCGTCACGTTCCACCACTTCACGACGCCGCGCTGGGCCGCGGCCGAGGGTGGCTGGGCCGAGCCGAAGACCGCCGACCGTTTCGCCCGGTTCTGCGAGCACGCCACCGCCCACCTCGGCGACCTCATGACGGCGGCGTGCACGATCAACGAACCCAACATCGTGGCCACGATGGGCTTCCTCGCCGGCGTGTTCCCACCGGGTAAGCGCGACATCGAGCTGCGTCGCCGCGTCAACGACATCCTCATCGACGCCCACCGGAAGGGCGCCGACGCCATCCACGCCGGGGCTGGCGACGTGCCCGTGGGGCTCACGCTGTCGATGAACGACTATCAGGCCGTCGACGGCGGTGAGTCCAAGCGCGACCGCATCCGGCACACGATGGAGGACGTCTACCTCGAGGCCGCCCGCGACGACGACTTCGTCGGCGTGCAGTGCTACACGCGCATGCGGGTGGGCCCGAACGGCGCGCTGCCGCCGGAGGAGGGCGTCGAGACGACGATCATGGGCTACGAGTTCTGGCCAGAGGCGCTCGAGGCGACGATCCGCCGCGCGTGGGAGGTCACCGAGCAGACGCCCGTGCTCGTCACCGAGAACGGCATCGGCACCGACGACGACACCCGCCGCGTCGCCTACGTCGAGCGTGCCCTCCGGGGCGTGCTGCGCTGCCTCGGCGACGGCATCGACGTGCGCGGCTACACCTACTGGAGCGCGATGGACAACTTCGAGTGGGCGCTCGGCTACCGGCCCACGTTCGGGCTCGTCGCCGTCGACCGCACCACCCTCGAGCGGAGCCCGAAGCCCAGCGGGCTCTGGCTGGGTGACATCGCGCGCGCCAACGCCCTATCCGATTAGCAGCGAGCCCGACTGAATAGTTCTGCCTGCGTAACGGTAGGATCTGGGCATGCGGAGCGCTGCGGATGTCATGGCTCGCGCCCGCTCGCCCCAGGGCCAGAAGGCGATCCGCTACACGCTCGTCTCGGCCATCTCGGTGGTCATCGGCCAGGCACTCCTCGCCCTCTTCTACAACGTCGTCCACTGGTCGGCGGCGTGGTCCAACATCTGGGCGGTGTCGATCTCGGCCGGCCCGTCCTACTACCTGAACCGGTACTGGGCATGGGGCAAGCGGGGACGCAACCACCTGCTCAAGGAGGTCCTGCCGTTCTGGGGCCTCGCCCTCCTGGGGCTCGCCTTCTCGACGTGGTCCGTCCACTACGCCGAGCACCACTGGCACGGCTCGGCCATCGCCATCCAGGCCGCCAACCTCTTCGGCTTCGGCGTGCTGTGGGTGGCCAAGTTCGTGATCTTCAACGAGCTCATGTTCAAGCACCACCCGCAGGACCTGCCGCCCGCGCTCGACGGGCGCACCGGCGTTCCAACGTGAGCGAGCCGCAGGCGAGCGAACCGGCAGACAGAGCATGCTGGTCATCGCCACCAGCGGAGCTGGTGGCAAGATGATCGAGCAGTAGCGAGACCTGTAACCTGCGCTGACTCCTATGACGACGGCGGTGATGGATCAGCTGGGGGAGCACCCCCTTCCCGGCGCGACGGCCAGGCGGCCCGCGTCCTGGGCCGAGATCGTCGGCGGCGTGATCGTCGTGCTCGGCGCGCTCGTCCTGCTCGCCCTGGCCGCCTACGACCACGCCACCGCCGACCGCCTGCTGCCCGGAACGCGCGTCGGCGGTGTCGCCGTCGGCGGACTGAGCGCGCCGGCCGCCGTGGCCAAGGTCGAGCGGCGAATGCCCGCGGTATCGAGCACCCGCTTCTATGTCGCGGCCGGCCCGGTGACCCGACGTCTCGCGCTCGGCGATCTCGGCGTCCACTCCGACGCCGTAGCCGCCGTCGAACGTGCCCGGCAGAGTGAGCGGGGCATGGGACGTCTCGCGCGGGCGTGGCACCGCCTGTTCGACTCCCCGGTGCGCTCCTCGTACGCCGTGCGCTTCTCGGTGCAGCGGGCCCGGGCGGCGCGTCTCACGGCCGCGCTGGCGCGCGAGATAAACCGCTCTCCGAAGGACGCGCACATCGACACGTCGTCGGGATTCGTGAAGATCGTGCCGAGCGTGGCGGGCCGCCGGCTCGACGTGAGCGCGGCCACCGCGCAGCTGACCGACTATGGCTCGCGGCTCGCGAACGGAAACACGAGCAGCGGCGACGTGTCCCTGCCTGTCGTCGCGACCAAACCGACCGTGTCGGCCTTCCCGCACGTGCTACTCGTGAGACTCGGCGAGAATCGCCTCTACCACTACGTCAACGGCGACCTCGTCCACACCTACGTGGTCGCGACGGGCCAGGCCAAGTACCCGACGCCGCAGGGCCGGTACCGGATCGTGGTCAAGGAGAAGAACCCGATCTGGATCAACCCCGAGCCCAAGACGTGGGGCAAGGACATGCCCGCCCGCATCGGCCCCGGCCCCGACAACCCGCTCGGCACCCGTCGCATGGGCATCAACTCTTCCGGCATCAACATCCACGGCACGAGCAACCTGGCGTCGCTCGGCACCTCGGCTTCGCACGGCTGCATCCGCATGGCCATGCACGACGTGGAATCGCTCTACGACCAGATCCCGGTCGGCACCCAGGTGATCATCATCCAGGTCGCCCCGCCGAAGCCCCCGCCCGCCGCCGCCCTCAACAACCCCCTCGACAACCCCAACAACCCCATCAACCTCGAGGGCGCGGGCACGAGCCAGTAAGAGGGTCAGCCCTCGCGGTAGACGGTCGCGCCGCCGGCGACGAACTCGGCTGCCTTCTCCTTGAGCCCGAGCTCGATCGCGACTCCCTCGTCGACGCCGTGCTCGGCCGCGTAGGCCCGCACGTCCTGAGTGATCTTCATCGAGCAGAACTTGGGGCCGCACATGGAGCAGAAGTGGGCGGTCTTGGCCGGCGCCGCCGGCAGCGTCTCGTCGTGGTACGACCTCGCGGTGTCGGGGTCGAGCGAGAGCTCGAACTGGTCCTCCCAGCGGAACTCGAAGCGGGCCTTCGAGAGCGCGTCGTCCCATTCCTGCGCGCCGGGGTGTCCCTTGCCCAGGTCGGCGGCGTGGGCCGCGATCTTGTAGGCGATCACACCGGCCTTCACGTCGTCGCGGTCAGGCAGACCCAGGTGCTCCTTGGGCGTGACGTAGCAGAGCATCGCCGTGCCGTACATGCCGATCATGGCCGCGCCGATGGCCGACGTGATGTGGTCGTAGCCCGGGGCGACATCGGTGGTGAGCGGGCCGAGTGGAGGTCGACGTTCTCATTGATCTTGTGCATCGGCACGTGCCCGGGCCCCTCGATCATCACCTGCACGTCGTGGCGCCACGCGACCTCGGTGAGCTCGCCCAGCGTCCGCAGCTCGGCGAGCTGGGCGGTGTCGTTGGCGTCGGCGATCGAACCCGGCCGCAGGCCGTCGCCGAGCGAGAAGGCCACGTCGTAGGCGGCCATGATCTCGCACAGCTCCTCGAAGTGCGTGTAGAGGAAGCTCTCCTCGTGGTGGGCGAGGCACCACGCCGCCATGATCGAGCCGCCCCTGCTGACGATGCCGGTGACGCGCGCGGCGGTGAGCGGGACGAAGCGCAGGC